>JAILFU010000002.1 GCA_024697405.1 Prevotella sp. | reverse complement strand
CTCCAGGCTGGATTTTATCCGCAATGGAAAAGCTGTTCGCTGGACCATCTCGCCCGACTTCAACTACCACCGTTTCGACCATAGCTCCGACCTCGCCTCGGCCACCTTCAACGCCCCCGTCGCCGACGTCAGCCGGCAACTGCTCGATGACCTCTATAGCCCCACCTCCTCACGCGTAAACCTCCGCGACACGCTGGTCAACCGCATCCTGCGGCAGGGCATCGGCAACGGACACGCATGGGAAGGCACGCTCAACGCCAGCGCTACCATCAAGATTCCCCACTCCAACGAGAACATCCGCCTCGGCGCAAGCATCAACTACACTGACCGCGACGAACACCTCTTCAACCGCCAGACCGTCGACTATGCTGCAACATCGTTGCAGCCCCCCACCTACAATCACCAATACCACGACAACCATCCCCACCGCGACGGGCTCGCCCAGCTTAGAGTAGGCTACAACATCCCTTTAGGACCAGGCTGGCGGTCGTTGCACACAACCTATTATTTCACACACCAATGGCAACACCATTGCTCGTCACTCTATCTCCTCGACCGTCTCGACCGCCAGCCTGGCAGCATCGACGACCTGCCCTCCGTCAGCGAATACCAGCAGGTGATGGACAGCCACAACAGCTTCGACAGCCGCTCCACCGAAGACCGCCATAAGTTGGACATCAACCTCGGCTATAAGTTCGCCAAGAAGAGCTACGGACAGATATGGACGCTACTCGATGGCAACATCTCCCTGCGCAGTCAACATCTCGACTACCAGCGCGGCAGCATCGACACCACCCTCCATCGCACGGCCTTCACCGTCGACATGGGCTGCTGGACTTATCTCGACCTCAAAGGTGGACACCAAATCAACCTGACTCTGGGTGTCGAGGAGAAACTGCCTGAGCTGGAGCAGCGCATTGACCTGCGCGACGATACCGACCCTATGAACATCCGTTTGGGCAACACCCGCCTGCACAAGTCGGTCACCACACATATCGGCACCTATTTTGCCTACAGAGGCAAACGTAGCTTTCACCGATGGGAGTGGAGCTACGAGCCCACCTACAATGCCGTCGCCATGGGCTACGTCTACGACCCGCAGACTGGCGTGCGCACCTACCGCCCGGAGAACGTCGATGGCAACTGGACCACCGACGGCGGCTACACCTTCCACTGCAGCCTCGACACGGCCAGGAAGCTGAACCTCGTGATTCCCTTCAAGTTTACCTTCAGCCAGAACGTCGATTTAGTAGGGGTGGCCCCCCTTTCATCCCCCGAGGGGGATACTAATGTCCTAAAGAGTAATGAAGCCCCCTCGGGGGCAGTAGGGGGGGCTACTTCCACCGTCCGCCGCCTCTCCCTCTCCCTCACCCCCACCTTCAAGGCCGACATCGGTCATCACCACCTCGAACTCACCTGTCAGCCCATATGGGAGCGCCTCACCGGCACACGCCCCGACTTCCACGACTTCCACGCCTTCACCTGTCGCACCTCCCTAGCCGCAATCCTGAAGCTGCCGTGGAAGCTGGACCTCTCGACCGACCTCAACCTCTACACCCGCACGGGCTATGCCGACGCAGCGCTGAACACCAATGACTTCGTCTGGAATGCTCGCCTCTCGCGACCCTTCTTCAAGGGCAACCTCCTCGTTGTTGTAGACGGCTTCGACCTCCTCGGTCAGCTCAGCAACGTCACCCGCACCCTCAATGCCCAGGGACGCACTGAGACCTACACCAACGTCATGCCCCGCTATGCATTGTTCCATATCATCTACCGGCTGAACAAGCAGCCGAAGAATAATGTTAGTAAACAGTAGACCCGGGTAAGGCTGGAGGCCGCAGTGATGCGCCCTCCAGCTATTCCTATAGGCACCAAATGTCCTTCAGGCAGTGTGTAAACTCAGTTTATAAATCATTTGCAAACCGAATGCAAACCACATTTGCCGTCTGTTTGCAGGAAATTGTGTACTTTTGCGCACAAAAACAAAAGCAATGAAACAAATACGCTTATTGATGGCTTTGTGCCTTGCCGTTGGGTGCAGCTATCAGAACGATGCCGATGAGCAGCGCCTCCTTCAGGGGGCATGGCTGTTGCGGCAGGTGGAATATCCGTACGACGTTCCCGATGATACTCTGTCAGAACAGGAGGGAACGGCTCTGCTGCTATACGATGGCGACAGCGTGGTGTACCAGTGCTGGATGACCAAGACGGAGTCGGGGCTGGTGGTAAGGCCCGGCTCGCAGCGCGCCGTGACGCTGATTGACAAGGGCGGCGGCGAACAGGTATATATAGAAGGAGACAACCCGCGGCCACTGACCATCGTAGACGACTCGACGATCGTCATCCAGCGCGATGGCACGCGCTATACCTATCGGCGTGCCGACGACATGGCAGTGGAGTGGGGCACAGACATCAGGAACATCGTCGCGGCTAACGCAGGGAAAAACAACTCGGAGGAAAAGCCCATTTACGTGCTTTCGGCCAAGGAGCGCCAACAGGCCAGTTACATACAGTGGCTCTTGGCTACCATCGTGATGATTGTCGTCCTTGCCGTGGCCAACAATGTTGTCGCCCGCCGCCGTAGGAGGCAGCTGCAACTCCAGCTACAACAGATTCAGGAGGTGCGACAGGAACGCTCGCAGACCGTCAGGCAGGCCATGGAGTCGGTGGAGACGGCCTTCTTCGCTTCCGACCGTTACGAGGCATTGCAGCGCCGCATCGCCACTGGACAGCGACTGAAGGACAGCGACTGGCAGGAGATAGAGGCCCAGGTCAGGAAGGTGTATCCGGGCTTTGCGAGTCAGCTGCGGGGGCTGCACGCCATGTCGGAACTGGAATACCAGGTGTGCCTGCTCATCAAGCTCCGCATCGTCCCGAAGGACATCGCAGCCGTGCTGGCTCGCGACATGAGCACCATCAGCACCGTGCGCAGCCGACTCTACAAGAAGGTGTTCGGACAGAAGGGCGGCGCTCGCGAATGGGACGAATTCATCCTTTCCATCGGTGCCTAAACCAAATGCAAAGTGAATGCAAAGCAGATGCAAACCCAAAACCTTGGAGCAAGAGGGGAAAGTGCTTACCTTTGCAGCGACAATTCGTCAAAATGTCTAACCAATAAAAAAAAACGTAAAACTTATGAAGAAGGTAATGTTAGTGATGGCAGTGGCACTCATGAGTACGCTGCAGGCAAGTGCTCAGAATGGACGGAACAGCGAGAGCCATCCGAGTTCACTCGGAAATAGCCGAGTCGTGACGGACAAAAACAAAGTCAACGCGAAAGTTGACGATAAGGAAATCATCGGCGTGTGGTTCATGGAGTCTATGCAGTGGGAGGGCGAGAAGA
>JAILFU010000162.1 GCA_024697405.1 Prevotella sp. | reverse complement strand
TAATTTTCTTCCTTTTTTCGACAACGAATTACACGGATTAAACGAATTGTTGTCTTTCTCTGAAAGACGACTCACGTCGTAGCCGGCATCGAGAAGGATTTGTTCTTGCTGCTTAGCGAGAATGGAGTCATTCTTCAGTTTGTTAACCACCATGTGAAGGGCATCAATGACGGTGTTGCCCGTCACGAATATCCGGCCGTGGGCGTTCTCCTCCTTCAGGTTCTTCTCCGACAGCGGGGTGGGGGCGAAGTTGTAGGTGGCGATGCGGCCTGTTAGCTGACGGTTCATCTCCTCCGGCCAGGGGCTGTAGATGTTATGGGTGCGGAGGCCTGCCTCGACATGGCCCACGGGAATCTGCTGATAGAAGGCGGCGAGGGCGGCGGCGGTGGAGGTGGTGGTGTCGCCGTGGACGAGTACCACGTCAGGCTTCACCTGGGTGAGCACGTCGCGCATGCCTGTGAGCACGCGGGCGGTGATGTCGTAGAGGTCCTGGCCCTGCTTCATGATGTTGAGGTCGTAGTCGGGCACCACCTCGAAGATGCGCAGCACCTGGTCGAGCATCTCACGGTGCTGGCCAGTGACGCAGACGATGGTCTCAAACTCGTCCGGGTGTTTCTGAAGCTCTTTTACCAGCGGACACATCTTTATGGCCTCCGGCCGTGTGCCGAAGACCAACATTACTCTCTTCATATTATTATTGTATTCAAGTTTCGCTCGTTCTATTTTACCACCGATTACACAGATTCCACAGATTTTTGCTGCGCATGGTTGTCTCTATTTTCTCAGATTTCATCTTGATTTCACAGATTTGCTGCGCCGCATGGGGAGTCTGTGTCATTCAAATAGCATCGCGGCTTGGCCGCTAATATCGAAAGAAAATCCTTTGAATCTGTGCTGTCTGTGGTCGTTTTCATACTTCAGAAAGTTGAGTTATTGTATTACATTCATTTAAATGCTCCCTTCACACGAATTGCCGTTGTTTCCTAAGCACGTATTGCCGTGCATTGCCGTAAATTGACTGTGAACTGGCAGATGGGGTTAACGGTCATATAAGAAAAAACGTTTTCAAGGGTGACATGGTGACAAAATGCCCGACAATAAAGGGGTTTATGGCTGTCACCCTGGGTGACAAGGGTGACAAGAGGGTGACAGGACGATAGGCTCCCCCGTTGTTTGCGAATGCGCCGCCCAGGCAATCGTGAGCGATGGCCTGACGGGTGCAGGGCGTTCACTTTTTGTTGAATTCTCTAGAGAATTGAGGTGCGGGGCATGGGTTTTCAAGACACTACTGACCATGAATTATCCAGATGCGTGCAGTGACATCTTCTGGGTATGGGTTGGCGACACTTTGTTCTTAGGTGAATCTTGTCACCCTTTTGTCACCCTTGTCACCCAGGGTGACAGGGTGAAAACCAAGTGTACATCGGCATTTTGTCACCCTGACACCCTTTGTTTTGAAAAATCTTATATGAGATAATGGGGCCGAGGTCTTCCAGGACACGAATTACCATGAATCCACTAATGGCTGCGCGTAGCGAACGGGGCTTTGTTTTAGCCTACGGCGTTACGTGAATGAACGCGAATGAACGTGAATGGGTCGTGAATAAGTCTTTTATTGTAGCGCTACCTCTGCGTCGAAGATGCTGTATTTGTTATAAGAATGATGTCAAGCGTGATCTGCGGTGGAGCGGAAAGACTTGGTGGCTTCGTAGAGTTCCTTGACGTATTGGTCTTCTGGGGTGAGCTCTTCCTCTTTCCATGTGGACATGAGGCTGTCGATTTGGGCTTTCAGGGCGTTCGCCGGTTCGTCGAGCCAGAAGAGGAGGACCAGCATATAGCAGAGGAGGGTGGTGTTGCCTATCTTGGGGAGGAGGTCGTAGGAACGGCTGACGAAATCGGCGGGCTTGTCGTTGAAGCCTCGGCTGTAGTAGTCGGCGAGCAAGGCTGTCACCAGCAGCTCGGCCAGCGCGTCTGCCTTGCCGTCGGGCAGCCGCTTCCGGGCAGGGTAGTCGGTCTTCAGCTCTTCGATGATGTGCTCACGCATGGCGCTGGCATCATACTGCAGCTGTTCGTAGTCTTGGACGAAGTGCGGATGGGCTTTGTCGCCCAGTTCGTACCAGCAGCGCATGCGGAATGCAGCTAAAGCCAAAGGTGACATGAGGAATGGAGGATGAGGGGTCAGTCGATGAACTCGAGGTCGGCGGGACTGACGTGGGTGATGCCGAGGGCGGTTTTGACATCGCGCAGCTGGACGACAACGATGCGGTGGCCCATGATGCGCTTCACCTCGCCCTCTATGCCCAGGAAGGCGCCACGGATGATGCGCACCCGGTGGCCGGGCTTGTCGAGGAAGTCCCGGTAGGTGAGGGGGATGCGCTGGCGATAAGGGTCGGGGCGGGTCTCGGTGTCGATGAAGTTCGTCATGTCCTTGTCGGAGATGTGGATAATCTCCGTCTTCTGGGAGGCGTCGCGCTTCGCCTTCGCCATGAACTGCAAGGACAGACAGGCGCTGTTCTCGTGCTTCAGCAGGCGGATGATCTTTTTCCTGGCCTTGACGAAGATGAGGTTGGTGATGACCGGGCGGGTCTTGAAGAGCCGCTCGCCGTCTTCATGAATCTCTCTGTCCTCGAGCCGGAGATAGGTGGCGAAGCCTTTGCCTACCAGCTCGTCGCGCACGCCGAAAGCCCGCTTGGCACTGGAGTGACGGATGCGCAGGGGATACCAGCGCACCAGGGCGTCGTCGTCTTCTACGTCGTTCAGCATGTTGTAGGCAGGGTCGTCATTACCGTCGAAATCGGGCTGGGACAGGGAGGGGATGAAGACAAAGTTCGGAGTGTCCGTGCCGGAGGCACAGGCTGAATGGGGGCGGCTAGGACGGCTTTTCATACTTTGCGCCTATCACGGCAGTTGTTTCTGAAACGCAAACGTCGAGGAACCAGCAAAGCTCAGATTGGTGGACAGGCGGGATGGTGGCCTGGGTCACAAAAAGAGCGTGAACTCTCACTCTGCCTGTCCATCCCTTAGGTCCTAGGAAAACCTCGCAAAAAAACAAACAGATGACGCTCACGCCGTTGGTATATCCTACAACCGTTAAGTGTGCTGGAGGCTACACGAGCCTCTGCACACTAACGGGGAAGTGATATATACCTACCCGTAGCATCTACTCTGCATTGCTTTTGATTTGCGTTCTTTGAATTTCCTAGGTTCAAGGAATCAAAAACAAAGCGCGGTAAGACGCTGTTCCAATAAGTTTGGC
Source organism: Prevotella sp. (assembly GCA_024697405.1). GTDB lineage: Bacteria > Bacteroidota > Bacteroidia > Bacteroidales > Bacteroidaceae > Prevotella. The sequence goes on along the minus strand of JAILFU010000162.1, from coordinate 15,857 downwards.
CCACACCTTCACTGCCCTTAAAGACAGTACGGCGTGAAGTCGGATGCAAAGGTACGAATATTTTTTGAAATACTCGCGAATTAATTCAAAAAAAGTGAATATCACCCGCGATTTTTTGTTTTACACCTGCTGCTGAGCGATTTCAGCAGGATATAGGCCGACGGTGCCGTGTGATAGCACAGCGATACGAGCCGTTGCTTCATTCCGTTGGTGAATCGCAGGTCGGGGACGCGCTGCTTCAGATGGTCCATGATGCGTTTCCGCTCACGCAGCAGCTCGGGGTTGTTGGCGATGTGCCAGGTCTCGACCGAGAAGATGGCGAAGATGGTGTCCATCAGCTTGTGGCGTTGCTCAGGCTGAAGTGCCATCGTCTCCCAGAACCTCCACAGCTGGGCAATCACTTCGTTGAAGTCGGTTATTTTGTGCCGGTCGATGGTGGAGACGATTGAGCCGGCGCGCTGCCTATATATATATAATGTGTGGCTGGCCTTGATGCACTTGCCGGCTTTGAGATAGCACTCCACGGTGAAGGGGACGTCTTCAAAATAGATGCCGGGGATGAAGCGCAGCTGGTGCTCGTCGAGGAAAGCACGCCGGTAGAGCGCACGCCACACATAGCATTCGCGGGGGTCGAAAAAATGCAGGAATAGCTGGCTGGCGGGCTGGCAGAAACTGGAATATGGGCCATTCACGGGCTGGTAGGACGCAATCTCCTCGTTCGAGAGCTTGGCGAACTGCGCAAAGGCCAGGTCGGGATGCTGGCTGCAGGCATCAAGGAGGAGGGGCTTCAGACTGCCGTCTGCAAGCAGGTCGTCGGAGTCGAGGAAGAGCACATACTCGCCCGTGGCCTTGGACAGGGCGATGTTACGGGCGGCCGACAGTCCCTGGTTTGCCTGTTCGATGATGATGATGTTGCGGTGGCTGGCGATGATGTCGGCGATGCGTCCGAAACTGTCGTCAAGGGTACCGTCGTTCACGAGGATAACCTCCAGCTCATCGTCGTCCAGCCCCTGACGGAAGATGCTCTCCATGCAGGGACGTATGTATTGCTCCACATTGTAGACAGGAACGATGATGCTTAGGTTCTTCATAATTTTCTGCAAAAATACACAGAATAGTTGGAATATCCAAATTATTTTGCTACTTTTGCAGGAAAAAAGATGGAATGGCAAACTGGTACGACAAATACATGACGATTTACGGGCGTCCGTTCAGCGACGTTCCCGACCAGGTGGTCAGCGAGACGCGACGGCGGCTGGCCGCCCTGCAGAGCAAGGTGCCGCTGGCCTCGATAGTGGTCATCGCCTACAACGAGGAGACCCACCTGCAGGCCTGCCTCTGGGCGCTGAGCGAGATCAGGTGCAAATATCCCGTGGAGATTATCGGTGTGGACAACGACTCCAAGGATCGTACGGCTGAGATATACCGGCAGTCGGGCATTCCCTTCTACACCGAGTATGAGCACAGCTGCGGCTATGCCCGCCGCTGCGGGCTGCAGCATGCCAGAGGGCGCTACTATTTCGACGTGGACAGCGACACCCTCTACCCTCCGGAATACTACGAGCGGATGCTCAACGTGCTCATGCAGCCCGGTGTCAGCTGTGCCTCGGCCACCTACGGCTTCTTCCCCGACGAGAACCATTCGCGCCTCAGCCTGCGCCTCTTCGAGATGTGCCGCGACCTGTTCCTGTGGGTGCAGCACTTCAAGCGTCCCGAGCTGTCGGTGCGCGGACTGGTCTTCGCCTATAATGCCGACTACGGGCGGAAGGAGCCTTACCGCGTGGACATCATCCGGGGTGAGGACGGGTCGATGGCGCTGGCCCTGAAGAAATACGGGAAGATAAAATTCGTGCGCGACCGCCGCTGCAAGGCAATGACGGGCTATGGCACCATAGGCCAGCAGTCGGTGTGGCGGAGCTTCTGCAACGCGATGAAGGTGCAGGCGAAGGGCATCGGCCGCATTTTCCACAAGACCGACCATTACGAGGATGCTGCCGACAACCTGGTGAAGAACCGGCAACAGTGAGCCGTGAAGAAGCAGACGATGGGCTGTCTTTATGAAAAATTATGGCGAAAGAGTTGGCTATATCGAAATAAAAGTGTAATTTTGCACCCGCAAAAATGAATAGGACTCTAAATTAAATAAACATTCAGAAATTATGAAGAAGTACAACTTCAACGCAGGTCCTTCGATGCTTCCCCGCGAGGTCATCGAGGCCACAGCCCAACAGTGTTTGGACTTCAATGGCTCGGGTCTCTCCCTGATGGAGATCAGCCACCGTGCAAAGGATTTCCAGCCCGTCGTCGACGAGGCCGTGGCTCTGGTGAAAGAGCTGCTGCAGGTGCCCGAAGGCTATAGTGTCATCTTCCTTGGCGGCGGTGCCAGCCTTGAGTTCTGCATGATTCCTTATAACTTCCTCATCAAGAAGGCTGCCTACCTGAACACGGGCGTATGGGCCAAGAAGGCCATGAAGGAAGCCAAGCTCTTCGGAGAGGTTGTGGAAGTGGCCAGCTCGGCGGATGCCAACTACACGTTCATCCCCACCGGGTGGACAGTGCCTGAGGATGCCGACTACCTGCACATCACCACGAACAACACCATCTATGGTACGGAGATCCGCAAGGACCTCGACGTGGCCGTTCCCCTGATTGCCGACATGTCGAGCGACTTCATGAGCCGTCCTGTCGATGTGGCTAAATACGACGCCATCTATGCCGGCGCACAGAAGAACCTGTCGATGGCCGGTGTGACCATCGTCATCCTCAAGGACGAGAAGCTGGGTAAGGCTCCCCGTCAGATTCCCACCATGCTCGACTACCGCACACACGTGGAGAAGGGCTCGATGTTCAACACGCCTCCCGTGGTGCCCATCTACTGCGCTTTGGAGAACCTGCGCTGGATTAAGCGTCAGGGTGGTGTGGAGGCTATGGACAAGCTGGCCAAGCAGCGTGCCGAGATTGTCTACGGTGAGATCGACCGCAACAAGCTCTTTGTCGGTACCGCCAAGGAGGAGGACCGCTCGCTGATGAACATCTGCTTCGTCATGGCACCCGAATACAAGGAACTGGAGAAGGAATTCCTCGACTTCGCCGTGTCGAAGGGCATGGTCGGCGTGAAGGGACACCGCTCCGTAGGTGGATTCCGAGCCAGCTGCTACAACGCACAGACCATAGATGGGTGCAACGCACTTGTAGCCTGCATGAAAGAGTTTGAAAGTTGTCATTGACCATTGACCGTTGACCATTGACCATTGACCGTTGACCATTGACCATTGACCGTTGACCGTTGACCATTGACCGTTGACCGTTGACCGTTGACCATTGACCGTTGACCATTGACCATTGACCATTATGAAAGCTGACAACCAAATACAGATTGAAAGCAAAGCTTTCGCTATTCGTATAATAAAGCTTTACAAATACTTGAAAGAAAACAAACAAGTTTATGTATTGTCTAAACAAGTATTAAGAAGTGGTACAAGTATTGGTGCAAACGTCCGTGAAAGTGTCAATGCTCAAAGTAGAATGGATTTTATTAACAAATTAAACATTGCTTTAAAGGAGGCAAACGAAACAGAATATTGGCTTGAATTGTTGCATGAATCTGATTATCTGAATGAAGACGAATTCACATCAATATATAACGATTGTGGAAAGATTGCTGCAACACTGACCAAAATCATCAAAACGACAAAGGCGCAGCCATAATGGTCAATGGTCAATATTCAATGTTCAATAAAATAAAATGAAAATATTAGTTGCAACAGAGAAGCCGTTCGCAGCAGCAGCTGTGGAAGGTATCAAGAAAGAGATTGAAGGGGCCGGCAACGAATTAGCGTTGCTGGAGAAGTATACGGAGAAGGCACAGCTGCTGGACGCAGTGAAGGATGCCGACGCCTTGATCATCCGCTCGGACAAGGTCGATGCCGAGGTGCTCGACACCGCCAAGCAGCTGAAAATCGTGGTGCGTGCCGGTGCCGGCTACGACAACATCGACCTGGCTGCCGCCACCGCCCATCATGTGGTGGCTGAGAACACCCCTGGCCAGAACGCCAATGCCGTGGCCGAGCTGGTCTTCGGCCTGCTGGTGATGGCTGTCCGTGGCTTCTACAACGGCAAGAGCGGCAGCGAGCTCCTTGGCAAGAAGCTGGGTATCCTCGCCTTCGGCAATGTGGGGCGCAATGTGGCCCGTATTGCCAAGGGCTTTGGCATGGAGGTCTACGCCTATGATGCCTACTGCCCCGCCGAGGTCATCGAGCAGGCCGGTGTGAAAGCTGTGGCCAATCAGGACGCCCTCTTCGAGCAGTGCGACGTGGTCAGCCTGCATATCCCCGCCACGCCGGAGACGAAGCAGAGCATCAACTATGCCCTGGTAGGCAAGATGAAGAAGGGCGGCATCCTCGTGAACACCGCCCGCAAGGAGGTCATCAACGAGCCGGAGCTGCTGAAGCTGATGGAGGAGCGTCCCGATCTGAAGTTCGTCACCGACATCATGCCCGATGCCAATGCCGACTTCGAGAAGTTTGAGGGCCGCTATTTCTCCACCCCGAAGAAGATGGGTGCCCAGACTGCCGAGGCCAATATTAACGCTGGCATCGCCGCCGCCAAGCAGATTAATGCTTTCTTCAAGGACGGCGACACCCGCTTTCAGGTAAACAAGTAGATGCAGAAGTTCGCAGACTATATCCGCCGGATAGAGATCGACTCGCTGTGGAGCGGCAGGAAGCACATCGTGTGGGAGCTGGATCCACGGGTGAACATTCTCAGCGGCATCAACGGACAGGGCAAGAGCACAATCCTCAACAAGGTGGTGAAGGGACTGGCCCAGGGCGGCGAGTTCCCCAGCCACATGCTGAAGGGCGTGAAGCTTGACGTGGTGCCCGACGATGCCCGCTGGATACGCTATGACATGATACGCTCGCTCGACAGCAGCCTCACGCAGGTCTTTGCCGACGAGGAGGCGGCGCTGCGCCAGGTGCTGCCCGTCATACGGGGCGGCGGAGGCAGTCTGCTCGACTTCCAGCTCTACCACCTGCAGCGGAAATACCTGGACTACCAGGTGAACATCGGCAACCGCATGATTGCCGAGCTGCAGGCTGGCAACGCTGAGACTGCCCAGCAGCTCAGCCAGAAGAAGACACGCTTCCAGGACATGCTCGACGACCTGTTCCAGGAGACAGGCAAGCGCATCGTAAGGACTGAGAACGAGATACGCTTCACCCAGATTGGCGAGATGCTCACGCCCTACCAGCTGTCCAGCGGAGAGAAACAGATGCTGGTCATCCTCCTCACCGTTTTGGTGGAGGATGACCAGCACTACGTGCTCTTCATGGACGAGCCTGAGGTGAGCCTGCACATAGAGTGGCAGAAACGGCTCATCGACCTCATACTCGAGCTGAACCCCCATGTGCAGATTATCCTGACCACCCATTCGCCCGCTGTGGTGATGAACGGCTGGGTGGACCAGGTGACTGAGGTCTCCGACATCACCGTCTAGCTTCACCGGCTTCACTAGTAGGACTTGTAAAAGCCCATACTTATGTCCAACCGACTGAAAGACAACATCAACAGCAAGTACTTCGAGGCGGCTAACGCCTTGAAGGGCAAACACTCGCGGCGTCGCATCGTGGCATACGTGGAAAGCTACGATGATGTCTATTTCTGGCGGACGGTGCTCTCGCCCTTTGAAGACGACAAGCGCTATTTCGAGGTGATGCTCCCCTCGAAAGTCAATCTGACAAGGGGGAAGAAGTCGGTGCTGAAGAATTTCATCAACGGCATCGACCGCTCACAGCCAGGCGGTGAAGACCCGTCCAATGGCGGCGACACGCGGCTGGGGCCCGACATGATAGCCTGTGTCGATGCCGACTACGACTATCTCGTGCAGGGAGCCACCGAGCAGTCGCGCTGGGTGCTGGAAAACCCTTACGTGTTCCATACTTACGCCTATGCCATTGAGAACTTCCAGTGCTATGCCCCGTCGCTTCACGAGGTGTGTGTGGCTGTCACGCTGAACGACCACCGCATCTTCGACTTCCGCGACTATTTCCAGAAATACAGCGAAGCCTGCTTCCCATTGTTCGTTTGGTCGGTTTGGGCCTATCGGATGGGCTACCATACCAAGTTCTCACTGAGCGACTTCAACCGCGTCTGCGAGCCGGGCGGCTTCACCGTGCAGCAGCCGGAAAACTCGCTGGCCAATATCCGCCGCAAGGTCTACACCAAGACCCATGAGCTGCAGCGGAAGTTCCCCGGCAACAAGGAGGCCTATTTAAAGGTGAAGGAGGACATTCAGCGCTTGGGAGTGACACCACAGACCACCTACCTCTACATGCAAGGCCATCATCTGTTCGACACGGTAGTCGCCCCCATTCTGACAAAGGTTTGCAATCTGCTGCGTCAGGAACGCCAGACGGAGATTTACCATGCCCGTGCCCATTATACGCAGAAACGTAACGAAATGTCCTGCTACGAAAACTCGCGGCAGGACATAAAAGCTATGTTAAAAAAGAATACGGGGTATATGCTGTGCCCGTTGTTTCGGCGGTTGCAGGAAGACATCAGCCGTTATTTTGACGCTGAGGACGCTCACCGCCTTCCCGGCGATTCCGAGGGCCCTGCTGCATACGCCTCTGCTGATTCTCCTGATATTTCTGATACTGCTCCTCAGTCATAATCTCCTTCAACTCATTGTTGTAGGCTTCCATCTGTTTCATCATCTCCTCGCGGTTCATCTGCGGACGCTCGCCACGCGGAGCACGGGGGCCGCCCTGACGGGTGGTGTCGTTGCGCTGGGGACGGCGCTGCTCACCAGCCTGCGGACGCTGGCCACGCTGGCCGCCGAAGCCACGGCCCATCATCGGCATCTTGTCGGCGAAACGGACGTTCAGGTCGAGCAGCTTGGCTGACTGCTCCTCGCTGAGGCTGTACTCTCTCACCATCATCTCGGTGCGCTGCTTGGCCATCTCTTTCGGGTCAAACTGACGGGGCTGGGGACCCTGCTGCTGTGCCATCGCACCAATGCTCATCATCATTGCGGCTGCTAAAGCCAGAAAAGTTTTCTTCATTGTTTATTCCTTTCTTTTTTTGTTTGTAATTGTTTGTTTTCGTTTTTGAGTTGCAACTATTTTATAGACGCTGCCTTTCAGCTTTCGTTTAAAAGCTCAAAGAAAAAAGAATGTTAAAAACGAAGGCAACAATATAGCAGTTGACCTGAATTTACTTTTCCGCATGGCGCTCCCCGCCCCTCAAGGGGAGGGGTAGGGGTGGGGTCTCTAACTTTTTCTACGGAGAAAACACAGACGATAACAGATTCGCTGAAGGATATTAGAGCCCCCACCCCTGCCCCTCCCCTCAAGGGGAGGGGAGCGGCTACCGCCGGAGAAGAATTCCTGGGTCAGCAGCTATATCATTGCCAAAACTAATGACGGATAAAGTATTCCCCTCCACGCGGAAGCGTACGTCGCGGCCTGCGAAGGGCATGCCATAGACACGGGTGGCGTCGTCGTGATAGCGGGGACGGGGGTCTTGTGCAAGAATCTTCCTTAGGGCGGCAAGCTCTTCAGGGGAGAGACGGTTGGAGAGGATGTCGGGAATCACCACCTCCAGTTCCTGCCATGCTGAGTCACCCGCAAAACCGCTGGCAGCATCGGGGTGGCTGTCGGTGTAGGCGATGTATGGCTTGATGTCGTAGATGGGGGTGCCGTCCATCAGGTCAGCGCCGCGTACATGGATGACAGGCCCCAGTTGTGGGTGGTGCTCAATATGGCTCATCTTCACGCACGAAAGCCCCAGGTTGTTCGGACGGAAGGGCGAGCGCGTGGCAAACACCCCCATGCGGCGGTTGCCTCCCAGGCGCGGCGGCCTCACGGTGAGGCTCTTCTTGGCATCCCTGTTTGCCGAAAATTCCCACACGAGCCAAAGGTAGTCGAAGTCTTCCAGTCCCCGCACGGCATCAGGCTGCCTGTAGGCCGGCTCCAGGATGATGGTGCCCTCCAGCTCGGCTACGACCCCGCTCTGACGGGGTATGCCGAACTTCGATGTCAGCGGCGAGTGGAAGAATGCTATCGGGTGAATCTCCATATCAGCGGGCAAAGTTAGCTTAAAATGATTTAAAAACAAAATTTATATGTCTTTTTTTTTATGTTTTTCTGAAAGATTTCGTAACTTTGCAATCTAAAACCGAAACTAAAAACGCAAGACAATGATGATTCGCCGGCATATACTATCCTTTCTTCTTCTCTTCCTGAGTTTTGGCAGCAGTTTGGCTGCCACAGATTATCAGGATGATCCCAAATATCATGCTTTGCTCGACTCTATGAGCCACGCCTTCAACAGTGCTGACAGTATACGTTTCTACAATGCCGTTGGCCGATTGGAAGACTATCTTCTGGAGCATGGAGACCTGCATGCCTATTACACCCAGCGCTGCAACGAGATTGTGTTCCTGATGAACCGCAACAAGATTTTCGAGGCATACAAGCTGGCACGTAAGCTCTCGCAGGAACTGAGGGAGCGCAAGCTGGATAAGGAGATGTATATGGTTTACAACATGCTGGGGCACATTTACCGGCACTGCGGCAACAAGGAGGGAGCCATAGGTTGTTTCTACGAAGTGCTGGACCGCATGGAAAAGGCTGGTTACAAGGAGAGTATGCCCCCCATCTATCTGAACCTGGTAGGTGTGCTCATGGAGGATAATCCTGAGGAAGCCTTCCAGCTGATTGACAAAGCCCTGGAGGTGGCCGGCGAGGCGGCTCCCCAGCGGGTGTTCAGCATCGAGGCTCGTAGAACGGTATCCTATTATAGCGTGGGTGACACCTTGAAATTCTTGGAAGGCTACAAGAAATACAAGCAAGGGGAGGCTGAGGGGCTGTCGTCGGTCTACGGGCGTGTCCTGGAGGTGTATCATCTGGCCATTCAGGGAAAGATTGACGAGGCGGTGCAGCTGGCAGATAAAGAGATGGGTGAAGACAAATTCAGCGCAATGACCACCATCTACAAGAATGCTGGACGCTGGAGGGACGCTTTCGAGAGTCTGGAGCATGAATATGCAGCCAAGGACTCGGTCAACTCGCTTGTCATGACAAATAGCATGACGGGTATTCAGGACGAGCTGCGGCTCTACGACACCGAGAGAGAGGCTGCAAGGAACAAGTTCATCGGACTTTCGGCCATCACCCTGCTGCTGCTCCTGCTCATCGTGGCACTGGTATATATCGTCTTCAGCCGCCGTCGTCACATGGCCCAGCTGCAGAACGCCTATCAGCGCGCGTTGGAGTCAGACCGTCTGAAGGCCGACTTCATACAGAACATGAGCCACGAAGTGCGCACTCCGCTGAACATCATCAGCGGCTTCACCCAAGTCATTGCCGACCCGAACATCGACTATAGTCAGGAGGAACGGCGGAATATGGCGCAGATGATACAGAAAAACACGGCAATTATCACCAACCTGGTCGACGAGATACTCGAATTGTCGAAGAGTGAGGCTGAGGGACATGTCACGAAGAAGGATCAGGTGAACGTGAACGCCTTCCTCCGTGAGTTGAAGCAGGAAAAGGAAAAGCAAGTGGCATCAGGGGTGGCGCTACGCCTCGACAGCGTTGTTGGCGACAGCTTCACGCTACAGACGGACAAGACCATGCTCCAGCGTATCATGGTGCTCCTGCTCGACAATGCCGCTAAATACACGGAGAAGGGAAGCATCGTCATGAAGGCACGGCAAGAAGGAGAAAGGTTGGAACTCATCGTAGAGGACACGGGGTGCGGCATACCCCAGTCGGAGGCGGAGCATATCTTTAACCGTTTCGTCAAGCTCGATAATTTCAAGGTGGGGATAGGTCTGGGGCTGCCTATCTGCCGCTCGCTGGCAGAGCAGCTGGGAGGCACGGTACGCTTGGATACCACCTATTCCCAGGGGGCGCGATTTGTGGTGTCATTACCTGTGTTAGCACGCGAATAAGCCTTTTGTCGTTGCGGGGAAACCGCAACGCACGGACACGGGAAACCGCAACGCACGGACATATAAAAAGCGTTGCGGGAAACCCCGCAACGCTTGGTTTAACGGCTTTTAGCGCGAGTGCTGACAAGCCTATTTGCGGCTCTTCCACAGCTTGGTCATGTCTTCCAACGTCTTGCCCTTGGTCTCGGGAACGAGCTTCCAGACGAAGATGGCAGCCACGACACAGATGATGCCATAGAGACCGTAGGTGAACCAGTGGCCGAAGTCATCGCCCTCGGTGAGGTGCATGTTGAACATGGGCACGAAGGTGGAGGAGACGATGAAGTTGAAAATCCACTGGAAGGCAACGGCAATGGCTACGGCAGCGCCACGGATGGTGTTGGGGAAGATCTCAGCGATGAGCACCCATGTGATGGGGCCCCAAGAGAACATGAACGAGGCGGAGTAGATGAGCAGCGAGGCGGCGGTGACCAGCTCCAGGCCGGCGTGACCGAAGGTGACGGCCACACCCAGTGCGCCGATGGCCATGCCCAGCGAGCCGCAGATGAGCAGCGGCTTGCGGCCCCACTTCTCGACGGTGAAGATGGCCACGAGGGTGAAGAGAATATTGATGATACCCATGAAGACGGTAATCATCATCGGGTTGTCCATACCCATGTCGCCGAAGATGCGCGGAGCATAGTAGAGCACGGCGTTGATGCCCACGGCCTGCTGGAACACGCTGAGCATGATGCCGATGAAGATACACATGGCACCGTAGGTCATCAGCTTCTCGGTCTTCACGACCATGGTGTCCTTGATGTCCTGCAGAATCTGGGCGGCACGGCTGCTGCCGTTGATCTTTGAAAGGATGCCAAGGGCTTTCTGGTCTTGGCCAACGCTGACAAGGTAGCGCGGCGTCTCGGGCACAAAGCAGATGAGCAGGGCGAAGAGTCCTGCGGGCACGGCCTCAGAGCCGAACATATAGCGCCAGCCTGTAGTGACCGTCCACTGTGCGGCGGGGTTGATGGCGGCGATGCCCTTGCCCATCTCCTCGACCAGCGGCTGGATGTGGTCGCCCAGGATGAAGAAGTTGACGAAGTAGACCACCAGCTGACCGAAGATAATGGCGAACTGGTTCCAAGAGACAAGCATGCCGCGGATGTTCGACGGGGCTACCTCGCCAATGTACATCGGGCAGATGGCCGAGGCCAGACCGACGCCGATGCCGCCGATGATACGGTAGAAGTTGAACATGATGAGCAGGGAGTAGGTGGGTGTGCCATGCTCAAAGAACAGGAACTCAGGATCCATGCTGCCCAGGGCTGAGATGAAGAACAGCAGGCCGGCGACGATGAGCGATTTCTTACGGCCCAGACGGGTGGCCAGCAGGCCGGAGAGGGCAGAGCCGATGATGCAGCCTATCAGGGCGCTGGCAGAAGTGAAGCCATGCCAGCCGTCGGTGTAGGCAAAGTCTTTGGCCTCCATGAAGAATGCTTGCAGTCCTTTCTCGGCACCCGAGATGACTGCGGTGTCGTAGCCGAAGAGCAGTCCGCCCAATACGGCCACCATGACAATGGAAATGAGGTAGCTGCGGCTACCGTTTTCTGTTTGGTTCATAATATAAGTTGTTTTTAGATTTTTGCTGCAAAGTTACGTCTTTTTTTTCAATTAGACATCAGCTTGATGGTAATTTGAAACATACGTAATAAAATTTGAGCGTTATGCGAAAGCCATCAGTTGATTTCAACGGTGAACCGCTGGAGGTCTTTGTCGGCACTGCTGGTGCCTACCATCAGCTCATATTTGCCGGGGACGACACGCATGGTGTTGGTGGAGGCATCCCAGGTCTCGAAACGCTCGCGGGGGAGGGGAATGGAGACCTGGCGGCTCTCGCCGGGTTTCAGCGTGACACGCTGGAAAGCACGGAGGGTTTTCAGCGGACCGGCGGTGTCGGCGGGGCGGCGGAGGTACACTTGGATGGTTTCAGTGCCAGACAGCTTGCCTGTGTTCTTGACGGTGCAGGTCACGGCGGGGGAACCGCTGTGCATGGATCCGTAGCTGGGGGCATCTATATTGAATGTGGTGTAGGAGAGGCCGTAGCCGAAGGGGTAGAGGGGCTCGCCCTGGAAGTATCGGTAGGTGCGGCCGCGCATGCGGTAGTCGAGGAAATCGGGCAGCTGAGAGTCGTCGCGGTAGAAGGTGAGGGGCAGCTTGCCGCTGGGATTATACTTGCCTGTGATGACTTCGGCCAGCGCCTGTCCGCCCTGCTCGCCTCCATACCAGGCCTGGATGATGGCATCGCAGTAGTCGGCTTCTGGGGCCAGGGCCATTGCACCGCCTGAGCAGTTGACGAAGATGACCTGCTTGCCGGCATCGTGAAGCATGCGGAGGAAGTCGCGCTGCGCCTGAGGCAGCTCGATGCTGGTGCGGTCGCCGCCCTTGAAGCCCGGCTCATCGACGCGCATCTGCTCACCCTCGACGCGGGGGGAGATGCCTCCTACGAAGACCACTGTCTTGGTCGAGCCTATCTGCTGGAGAATCTGTTCGCGCGTGGGCGTATATCTCTTATAGATGTTGAACTGCAGGTCGGCCATGTCTTCTTCCTGCACATATTCGATAATCAGGTTGTAGGTCTGCCCTGCCTTGGCAGAGAGCGTGTAGTTTGCCTCCTGAATGCGCTTGCGGGCTTCCCACCGGTTGACGATGGTATCGCCGTTGAGCAGCACGCGCACCCTGTCGTCAGCAGCGATATGGAGCTGCAGCTGCTCGTCTTGTACAGAGGTGAAGGTCCCCTCGTAGCGGGCGGAGAAATGCGACAGATCCACACCTGGGGCGAAGACGGTGGCACCGCCGTTGTTCAGCTTGATGGGCTCGGCATAGACGGCTGTGGTCACGGGCTGGCCCTGCATCTGCTCGTTGTTCCAGTAGGTGCCTTTCAGACCACGCTTGCCGTCGGGAGTTGAGAAGTTGTTGTAGTAGCTCTCGGAGATTTCGTTGCGGGTCAGGCCGCAGCCGGGCACGAACTTCACGTTCTTCTTCCCCAGCAGGTTCTGCAGGCCTTGAAGGGCAGTGACGGTGTGGGTGGGATAGCCGGAATAGTTACCCCACATCATCACAGAGTCGTTGGCGTTGGGCCCCATCACTACAATCCCCGTTCCCTTTCTGAGTGGGAGAGGAGCAGTGACTTTTCTCGTTTGATTTTTTGCCAGTGAAGCTCCCTCTAGGGAGGTCCCGTTCTTCAGCAGGACGATACCCTCGCGGGCCATCTGCAGGGCCAGCTGCTTGTGCTCCTTTGAGGCGATGACGCTTTCTGGAATCTTCGTCCAGGGCACCATGTCATCGGGGTCGAAGTCGCCCAGCTTCATGCGGGCGGTGAGCAGTCGGCGCAGGCTGGTGTCAATCTCTTGCTCGCTGATCCATCCGTTCGCCACGGCCTTGGGCAGGTTGCGGTAGAGGTTTCCGCACTCCACGTCGGTGCCGGCACGCACGGCGATGGCCGTTGCCTGGTCTGCCTGCTCCACAACGTTATGATAGTTGGGAAGGAAGTCGTTGATGGCCCAGCAGTCGCTGGTGATGAGACCCTTGAAGCCCCATTCCTGGCGCAGGATCTGCTGCTCGTAGTGGTTGTTGGCGCAGCAGGGCTGGCCGTCCACACGCTGGTAGGCGCACATCACCTCCTCCACGCCAGCCTCCTGCACCAATGCCTTGAAGGCCGGCATGTAGGTCTCCCAGAGGTCGCGCTCGGGCAGGTCTTCTACGTTGAAGGTGTGGCGGTTCCACTCCGGGCCGCTGTGCACGGCGAAGTGCTTGGCGCAGGCCAGCAGCTTGCGGTATTTCGCCGTGTCGGGGCCTTGCAGGCCGCGTACCACGGCCACACCCATCCTTGATGTCAGGAAGGGGTCTTCGCCGTAGGTCTCCTGACCGCGTCCCCAGCGTGGGTCGCGGAAGATATTGATGTTCGGTGTCCAAAACGACAGGCTCTGGTAGCGCTTGATGACTCCAGAGCGCTTGGCCTGCTGTGCCTTCACGCGGGCTTCGTCGCTGACGGCGTCGAACACCTGCTGCAGCAAGGCGTCATCCCACGAGGCGGCCATGGCCGTGGTGATGGGGAACACGGTGGCGTAGCCGTTGCGCCCTACGCCGTGAAGGGCTTCGTTCCACCACTCGAACTGGGGGATGCCCAGCCGTTCGATGGCGGGCGAGCCGTTCATCATCAGTTTCACTTTCTCTTCCAGTGTCAGCCGTTTCATCAAGTCGTCTACGCGTTGCTCTGTGGAAAGGCTAGGGTTCTGGAAAGGCAGCTTTTGCTGGGCATTGAGGCTCAGGGAAGTTGCCAAAACGCATGATAATAATAAAGTCCTTTTCATGTTTATGTCTTGTATTGGTTCGTTTTTATTTCACTACAAACTTACGACCCTCGCAGATGTAGATGCCGGCGGGCAGGCCTTCGGTATTGGTGGCACGGGCACGCACCAGGCGGCCACGGGTGTCGTAGATGTCGAAGGGTGAGTGGTGAGTGGCGAGGGGTGTGATGCCGGTCTCGATGGCCTTCACGAAGAGCAGGCCCTCGGCGATGCGGTTGGCATCCCATTCGATGCCGTCCAGCATGTCGAACTGCGGCGTGCCGCTGAACGAACCTGCCGTGAAGATGCGGATGCTGTCGCCCACTTGCAGCGTGTTGTTCTTGGCGGGCACGATGCGGATGGTGCCGTTGATGGCGAGCGCCTTCTCAAACTCGAAGCTGGTGCAGCCGCTGCTGGAGGAAGTGGCGCAGCGTGTGGCCGTGACGAGCAGCGTGCCGTTGATAGTGGTCGACGCATTCGTCAGTTTCTTGGTCTTAGTGAGGCACGACAGTGTGCCGTCGGCTGCTACGGTCAGCATTCCGGTGCCCAGCACGCCGTTGGTGCCCAAGCACAGCTCGCCCTCGTTGATGGTGGTGGAGCCGGTATTGTCGCTGGCTCCGTTCCACGTCACCTTGCCGCTGCCCACCTTGGTGAAGTTGGCGTTGGAGGTCACCTTGCCGTTGAAGGTCCAGTTCTCGTCGTTGCCCACCTGCCAGGTGTTGGCTCCTACGCTGGCACCGTTGCTGAAGGTGCAGCTGCCGCCCAACTTACCCGTTCCGGCCAGTCGGCCAATGCGGAAGGTCTTGCCGCTGTTCTGCACTTCCACGTCGGCGGCAATGTTCATCGTGCCGTTCGGCATGCCGCTGGAGGTGTCGAGAGTGAAGCGCCCTGTGGGGTCGCCATTGGAGACGGGCTTCAGCGTTCCCTCAAAGTCTTTCAGGTTCAGGGCCACATGGGTGCGGGTGGCATACCATTTGCTGCTGCCGCTACCGCCTGAACGGACAGGGCAGGAGACGGTCAGCGTGCCCGTGCCCGTCACTTTATTGGTGTAGGTGGCATCGTTCACCAGGTTCCAGGTGCCACTCTTGCCCTCGGCCACAGCTACGGCATAGCTAGTGCCGGTATTCTCGTTCAGCGTGCCACCCTGGAATTCCACAGTCTTGGCAGGCACGTTAGCGTTGACACACTGTACGGTACCGGCCTGAATGATGAGGCGTGTCAGGTTGGAGTTCGCCACGTTCAGCTTCATCCATCCATTGCCTTTCTTCGTGAGGACGGTGCCCGACATGGCTTTGTCTACGATGAAGTCCTGGGCGTTGTTGATGATGCCGCCCTGCTCGCTTTCGAACTTGATGGGCGAGCCGTTGGTGACGGCCGCTGTGGTGCGCAGCTCGGCACCGTTCTCAATGACGAATTTCGATGCTGCTGTGGTCACGCCGCCCAGATTGCCCTTGGGCTGGTTGGCATTGGCCAGCGAGCTGACGCTGACTATGCCGCCCGACAGGCGGTTGCCGCCAGTGTAGGTGTTTTCATTCCTGATGGTCAGCATGCCAGGGAACAGCTTTACC
>JAILFU010000159.1 GCA_024697405.1 Prevotella sp. | reverse complement strand
CTGCAGGCCGGGAGCCGTGGTGTCGGGACGGATGCGCTCGTTCTTCAGGTAGTCCATCCACTCCTCCAGCCAGCCGTCGATAACCTCCTTGTCGAATACATTCACGCGGATGACGAAGTATTCGGGGAACACCTGCTCCGGAGAGAGCACTCTCAGGTCCTCACGCTCATGGTCGGTCAGCTTCAGGCTGTCGTTCGTGTGAACGCCCCTGAGCACCGTCTGTCCGTGGTACAGGTAGTCCTCACCCTCGCCCATGTTGAAATAGAGGATGTTGATGCTGAACACCTTCTTTACCTCGGCATACGCATTGCCGCTGCTGATGTGCTCGGTAATGGTCTTCGCCACGCCGTAAATCATGCGCTGAAGATAGTCCAGTTCGCGTGTCTGCTGAATCTCGACAAGGATAATCTCGCCCTTCGAGTTCTTCGCCTTGATGTCCACGCGGTTGTATTTGTCGTTTTCCGACTGCTTGTTGGACTCGGTATCCAACAGCTCGACTATCGTCACCTTATCTTTCACCAACACCGATATCAGCCCTTCGAAGATAGCGAAGTCGGCCTTGTTGCGAAGCATGTACTTCGCAGCCCAGTCAAAGCGTATATATCTGTTCCTTCCCATAGCGTAACCCTGAATGATGTTCCACGCCGCAAAGATAAGCAAAAAAGGGCAGACGGCCAAAGTTTTGAGCAGTTATTTTCTAAGCTCCACCAGATTTTGTGTCGGCAATGGCATTATGACCGGTTTTCTCGCAGAAAGACTTTGTGCCGTTGTTTATCAACAAAAGCGGCGTTCCCCGATAAAGGAACGCCGCTTTCGCGTAGACTAATTATTCTTGAGCGTATGCTCTCGGTTACTTCACGACAACCTTACGTCCGTTGATGATGTAGACACCCTTCTTCGTGGGTTTGTCTACCTTCTGGCCACGGAGGTTGTAGATGCCCTCTACCTCTACATTGACGGTCTCTACGGTCTCGATGCCATTCTCCTCGCGGATGATCTTCCAGGAGATGTTATCGAAGTAGTAGTTGTTCTCCAGGGTCTTGTCGGTGTTCAGGTTGAAGGCAATGGTCTGTATGCCATCCATGTCGGCATCGATGACGCCCTCGTAGACAAACTCCGTCCATTCGGTTGTGAACTGGATGGGGCTGCCGTCGGAGATGACGCGCCAGTGCTTGTAGTTGCCAGGCGTGGTGTGAGCCTGTGCACTGTTGGCAGCGGCATTGTCGGCCTTGATCCACATGGTGACCTTGTACTTCTCACCCTCTGTGAAGACATGATCCTTAGCAAAGATGAAGAACTGAGCGTCCCACTCGTTGGCAGCAGTGCCAGTGGCGTGAACGACAGCACAGGTGGAGCCGTCGATGCCGGCACCGGCCAGCGGATTCCAGATGAAGCCACCGTCGCCGTCGCCGTCCTTCGACAACAGGCAACCTGCATCCTCACCCTCGCAAGTACCGTTGACGATGAGCTCGTCGGGATCGGGATAGGTGAGCGTGACCTTCAGCACCACTGCGTCCTTAGTGCCCTTCTTCACGAAGGCGTAGGTGGCAGTGTAGGTAGCGGGAGTATTCATGGCCGGATTCATGCCGGGATCCATACCGCCCACCTCGTAGAGCTGGCTGCTCTCGGCGGCAAAGTTGGCCTTCACATAGAAGAAGGCATCAGCGCCCCAGCCCTGCCAGTCGCCAGCGGCATTACGCCAGCCGTCGGTAGTGCCGATCTTGTAGTTGTCGTCGAGCGAGCCGTCGCTCTGGACAGCATAGATCATGACTTCGTCGAGCGAGCCAGCACCGAGTGTGCCAAGGATAGCGGGCACGTCGACATCGGCATTGAAGCCTTCGTAGCAGCTGCCCACCTCTGAGGCGAAGGGCACCACGACGCCGTTGCCCAGCTGGTTGAGATCGGCGAAGTTGAGCTCGACGACAGGCTTCTCGATGAACTTCACGTTGACCGTGTAGCGCACGCTCTTCTCGTCATTGGTCAGACGCCACTTCACGCTGTAGGTAGCACCTACCTCGTCAGCACCGTTCATGTCGTAGAAGGTGAATGTGCCGTTGGGTATAGCCTCGAAGAACTTCACGCAGATCTTGGTGTTGGCACCCCAGTTCTCAGCTGCGCCTTCGCCGTTGCACCAGCCGTCATAGTTGGCAGCCATGTAGTCGGCGTAAGGAATCAGCGAACCGTCGGGATTCTCGAAGCTCAGCATGGAGGTGGTTACCTCGTCGACGCCCAGGAATGCCTTAGCCTCTGTGAAGTCGACCGTAGCCTCGGTGGGCGTGTAGCCCAGACCAACCTGACGCTCGTGCTTGATGGCCAGGTCGAGCACATTGTCATCGCCCTCGCCCAGATAGGTCAGGCGGAAGTTGTCCCAAACAGTCCAGTCGGTACCCATGTGCTCGGTCTTCTTGATGCCGATGGTCAGCTGGCCGTCGGTGACGACCACCTTGGCACTCTGCTCGTAGAGACCCTGTCCGAAGGCAGCGCTGGCATCAGCCTGTGAGAATGGAAGTGCGCCATTCAGTGCTTCAGAGGCATCCTCGTCGGCAATGCTGGTCAGCGGATAGTCCTCATCGTTCAGATAGACGAACGAGTTGATGACCTCTGAGCCGTCAGCATGTGCAGCAATGGCCACGTCGTTGGTATTGTCCTCCGTGTTGTTGTAACGATAGAAACCGTTCCAGGTAACAATGTACGTACCATTGGGCACCTCGGCCGTCTGGCTGATGTCGAAGGTCTGCGAATTGCCACCCCACTTCTCGGCGTTCATGTTGGAGTTGTCACCGCCAACACCGAAGTCATCGCCCGTCCAAGCGCTCTTGTTGCGATTGTTGCGGCCGAAGTTCGGGTCGAGGAAGAGGAAGGTAGCATCCATGGGATCGTCCTCAGAAGCGGCAGCCAGTCCAGCTACAGCGTCGTCGATGGAAGCGATGATCCACAGGGCGTTCTCGCTATCGGCAGGCAGGTTCTTGCCCAGCACGGTGGTCTCGCCGTCCCATCCGAAGTAGTTGTCGCCACTGGAAATGGTGTAGGCATAGACAGGCGAGCCGTCGACGGCATTTTCGCCAAGGAGGCTTGCGGTCTTGATGGTCAGATTGATGGGAGGTGTCTGATCCATGAAGTCACCATTGAAGTAGTAGCTCTCGCCACCATTGCTGACCTGCGACTCCATGAAGTAGGTGCCGTCGGGCTGCTTCAGCAGGGTGACATACTCAGGATGGTCAACGAGCGTGGCCTGCGTGCCCCAGCTGTTGCCTGCTCCCCAAGCCTTTTCAGAGGCGGTGTTGACGATGATGTACTTGCCGTCGGCAAAGTCGGCTTCAGGCAGGGTGTTGAGGTTCTCGTCGGCGAAGCTCTTCTCCACGAATACCTTGATATTGTCGAAGAAGAACGTCACGTCGTTTTCCCTGTCCTTCGAGAGGTTGAAGGCGATGGAGCGGAAGGTGCCGTCACCGGCCTGGTCGGCGCTGATGGTGCCGCTCTTCGAGTAGTGCTGCCACTCAGTGGTGAAGCTGGGCGAGCCAATCATGGAGTAGAAGATGTAGTTGCCCGGCTCGCCGTGTGCCTGCGTGTCGGCAGTGGCATCCTTGTCGGCCTTGTAGTCGAACTCCACGAGGTACTTCGTACCCTCAGGCAGTACGCAAGGCATGTAAATCCAGAACTGGCTGTCCCAATCCTGGGCTGCACCGGCAATCGAGGTCACCTTGATGCCACGGCTACCGTCGACACCTGCACCGTCGTAGATGGTCGAGGGAACCAATTCGGTAGAGGGAGCCTCCTTCGAGAAGAATGCGGAGACATCGGTACCCTCCATTTCGCTGTTGGCGAGGATATTCACCCAGTCCTCGACAGGTGCCGGCTTCTGCATCCAGATGCCGAAGTTGTCGAAGCTGTAGAGCGTGGCAGTAGTCTCCTCAGCAAGGTTGAAGGCGATGGTCTGCATGTCGTTCATCTCAGCGCTGAGGGTCACGTCTGCACTGTAGTGCTGCCATTCGGGTGTGAAGTTCACAGTACCGATAGCGGCCCAGTGGATGTAGTTGCCCGGCTCGGTGTGCGACTGCGTGCTGGCCGATGCATTCTTGTCGGCCTTGTAGTCGAACTCCACATGGAGCAAGGTGCCCTCGGGCAGCTTCTCGTTGAAGCGGATGAAGAACTGGGTGTCCCAGCCCTGTGCAGGACTGTCGGCCGACTGCACGTTGATGCCACGGCTGCCGTTCTTACCAGCACCCAGCTTGATGACAGAAGGTGAGGGTTCGCCAGCGGGAGCCTCCTTCGAGAAGAAGTTGGCCACGTCGTCGCCAGCCAGGTTGCCGTTGCTGATGAGGCTGGTCCAGCCCTCGGGAGCCTCGAGCACGGGATCGTCGACGGGCATGCCAAAGTAAGTCAGCTTGAAGTTATCCCAGATGACCCACTGATGGAGGTTCTCGCCATTGGTAATACCCACGGTGAACTGTCCGTCCTCATTGAGGAGGAACATGATGGGCTCAATGGTGTAGAGACCCTGCTCGAAGGAGTTGCCAGCCTCGGTCATGCTGTTCTCAGTGCCAGTGCGCTCGGGCACCAGACCTGTGGCATCGCCAATGAAGAAGTAGGGTGCAGGCTCCTCCATCTCGTCATCCTGACGATAGAAGCCCTGTGCCGTCAGTGCATAGAATCCGGCGGGAGCACCCTCTACAAGCTGGCTGATGGTGAATGCGGAGTGCCAGGACTCGGCGCAGCCGTTGCCGCTGTTGCCGTCGCAGCCGCCACCCAGGTTCTTGTTCGTGCAATTCTCGCTGACGGTCCATGCCTCCCAGCGATGGTCGTTGCGGTTGAACTGAGGATCCTTCAGCAGGAAGGTGGCATCGACGCCATTGGCCATCGAAGCTGCCTTCAGGCTCTCCATGCCTTCTGCAAAGCGTGCCTGCTGCAGATAGGCGGCATCGATAAATGCCCACTCAGCGGGTGTGTCGGACAGGGCCAGGTTGAAGTCGTGGTCGATGCCGATGTACTGTGTACCGTTGCTGATGGTGAAGGTGATGCTGCTGGTCTGCTCAATCTTCCAGCCAAATGCGGGACTGTCCATGTAGAGGTTCTCGCCCAGGAAGTGGCTGGTGGCATTGTTGTAGATGTTCGTCTCAATGGTATAGGTACCACTGGGAGCATCGTATACCAGTTCCAGGTCACGACCTTCGTTGTCGATGATGGCACGGGTGCCCCAGTTGTGGCCGGCCGACATGAACCAGTCGCCCTCCTCGCTGGCACACATAATATAATACTTGCCATCGGGTACGGGAGCAACAGCGGGAAGGTTCTCGTCGGCGAAGCTCTTCTC
>JAILFU010000060.1 GCA_024697405.1 Prevotella sp. | reverse complement strand
AAGAGCAGGAAGTGAATCAAGCTACAGCTACATCAATTCTAGGAGAATGTCCATACGACCTAAGAGTACCACGTTAAGCTTCTTTCACATTCAAACCACTCTTGTTCCGTGGGTGCAAAGGTAAAAGAAGGGAGGGGAGTGGCTACCGCCGGAGAAGATGTCATGGGTCAACTGCTATGTTGTTGCTAAGCGAAAAGCCCCGCTGCTGGAGAAACAGGCGGGGCTTTTCGATTGGTTTGAGAAACAGGTTCGACTATTTCTTCTCAGTGATGGCACCATTGGCATCGATATTGTAGAAGAAGGCGTCAACAAAGTTCTCGTTGTCAGCAGCCAGGGCTTTACATCGATGTCCTGGTACTTGACGGTCTTCTTCCCAGTACTCTGGTTATCAAGAACCTTGCCTTCGGTATCCTTGCAAACACCATTGACCATGCAATCGTAAACAATGTCAAACGTTTCGCCATCGCCAATGCCGGAGAGGTCTTCCTTGGGGGCTACAGTGATTCTCATACCGTAGACAGCGGGGAACTTGGTGATGGTGGGGCCATAGGTCCACTCGGTGTTGCCATACTTCAGAGGCTCGCTCTTTACGAGGCTGCCATCCTGATCGTAGTACTCGACGGTGAAGGTGAAGGCCTTTTTGATGGCATCTCTGGTAGCACCATCAATCTTGATGCTGTAGAGGACATCTGCCGTTGCCAACTTGGAGGCTGCGGGAGTTACGGGGTCATCGTCATCAACGCTACAGGCCGTAAAAGCAAAGCCACAGGTGAGGACAGCTGCCATCATCCAGAACAAATAGAAACTCTTTTTCATAATGTTTTTGTTTAAAATGTTAGAAATATAAATTAAATGTTATCGTTTATGCATCCTCAGAAACACATTCCACATATTTAGATTGCAAAATCTAATAATATTTTCTGGATTTCCATTCCTTTTGAACGTATTTCTTCCAAAAGGGACTTGTATTTAATAAAAATTAACTTAAGTTTCGCGTGTATAAGGAGCTTAGGAGTTTTCGCGGCCTTCAGCCGCTGGAGTTTAGACGTTAGGTTTGCTCGCAGCATGGTGTGCAAAGACTGTCGTCTGCACTCCTACACTCCAAAGGATAGGCGGAACTTGAACATCTTTATATACAGCGGCCGTATTTAGAGCCTCCTTATTAGCCGGAAGTAGTCTGAAACGACCAAGATTAATTCCTTGTACTACAGCGACTTTTGAACTCCAATACTTCGGGAGGCATTTTTGGCTGCTTCGGAAATTCCCATGTATTTGAAACGTATTTCTACCGCAGTTTTAACAGCGCTTCCAAATAATAATAGTCAGCGTAGATGATGCTAGCATCAATTTCTGAGCCTGCAGGATGATGCCCTGTGGAGTGAAGGAGGAAAGAGACGTTTTTGTCACGGCTTTGATAGCGGTTGCTGCTGAGTTGGCTAAGTGTCTCGATGGCAAAGTCGCGGTAGGCGGTAGCCCGGTCGGCTGAAACGTAGCTTGACAATTCGAGCAAAGCGGAAGCCACGATGCAGGCTGCTGATACGTCTTTTACGCTGTCGGGCGCGTCCATATCCCAGCGCGGGATGCAGTCATCGCTTTTCTCTTTCAAGCGTTTCAAATAGATACCAGCAGCTTTCTGGGCATGATCGAGGAATCGCTTGTCTTTTGTGAAGCGATAGACAATCGTGTAGCCGTAGATAGCCCAAGCCTGTCCACGGCTCCACATGGAATTGTCAGAGTGACCCTGATGGGTCTGACCGCGCAGGAACTGGCCTGTCTGCTGGTCGTATACTGCCACATGATAGCAGGAGCCGTCGGGACGGAAATGGTGTTTCATCGTGGTCTCGGCGTGACGGATGGCTATATCTTTCAGCCGGGGGGAACCGCCGTGTTCAGCTGCCCAGAAGAGCAGTTCGAGGTTCATCATATTGTCTATGATGGTGTTATGACCGCCATAGTCCTTTATATGACGGGGCCAGCTGAGAATCGTGCCCACGGCAGGGTTGAAGAGCGTGGCCAGGGAGTCGGCAGCAAGGAGGGCTGCTTCACGGTAGCGTTCGTCCTTGCTTGCCTCGTAGCCCTTGAGCAGGGCATTGATGGTGATAAAGCCGAGGTCGTGGTCGTAGACGGGCTGGGCAACTACGGGCAAGAGGGCATCGGTGTAGCCTTTTGCTGCCTTCTGTATGGCCTCGCTCTTGTTATAGGCAAAGTCCATCCACAGGATGCCTGGCCAGAAGCCCGAGCACCACTCCTGGGGCGAAGCTTTGCGCAGGTTCCAAGACTGTTCGCCATTCAGGATGTTCCTCGGCATCATCGTGAAGTCGTAGGGCCGAAGGTCTTCTAGGGCACGATCGACCTGCGAGGAACAATAGGCCAGCGACTGGCTGACGAGCGTGCTTCGGCTGTCCTTGCTGAAGACGACGTTCTCCACATGGTTGCCCACGTACATGGGGATGTAGTCGGCGGTGGCGTACCACGCAGGCTTACCTTCCATCTTGTCGTGTAGCAGCCGTCCGTTGATCTTGACGCCCTCGAAGGTGACGCCTTTCACCTTGCGTTCGTCGTTGTAGCCGTTGATGATGGAGAGGTAAGGCTGACTGCCCTTATAGCGGATATTCCTGAAGGTGACGTTTTCTACGCCACGTCCAGGGGCTGTGCAGTACTTCTGGTTGTAGCCCACTTTCACCTGAACGAGGCTTCCTTGTTCAATCTGCTCTATGCGGATGTTCTCGAAGGTGACGTTGCGTACGAGGTTGTTGTCGCCGCAGTTGATGGCCATGCAGCCCTGATAGTCCACCTGCGGCTCACTCTGGCAGAGTATGTCGATGTTCTCGTAGTGCAGGTTCTCGATGGTGTCGCCACGCTCCGCATTGCCGTGAATGCCGATGAAGATGGGGTGTGCCACGTCGGCCCAGAGTGTGGCATTGCGCATGGTCACGTTGCGGCAGTTGCCGAAGAAGCCCTTGCGCGAGGCGTAGGCTGTGGTGCAGTCATCGGAGTTGCGGCAGAACACGCGGTCGTAGAGCACGTTTTGAGAGGCGAAGACGTTCAGTCCGTCGCCCCAGCCGGGATGGGAGATGCTCTTCACATTGCGCAGGGTGACGCCGTCAGAGCCGCCCACGGGACATGTGTTCACCGTCAGTCCATCGATGAGCACATTCCGAGAGCGATGCACATGGCAGCCTTCGTAGCCACTCGTCGGACGGGCTATGCCGCGTCCTAAGATACTTACGTCGTGGGCATCCTCGATGGCGAAGGTGCCCGTGAAGTAGGAACCAGGTGCAAGGTATACGGTCGTGTTTGAAGCCACCTTGATAGTATCTTGATTGTAAAAGCCTGGAGCATAGCAGATGAACTCTCGCCCGCCGGCCTTTGCCTGCCGCCCGGCTTCATCTTTGGAGACAACTGGCTTTGAGGTGAAGAGCAACAGGTTGTTGGTGATGTCGCCGTCGAACTCCACGCTGACGTTCTCTGGCTGGAAGAGCTGGAACTGAACGGTGCTGTCGTTCTGCACGTTGGCAATGACGCCTCTGTAGTCGGGCCGCACACGTACAGCGTTGTACTTTTTGCGTTTCGTGACCACGCGCACCAACACATTTCCCGTGAAGTCGAATTGGGCATAGCTGATTTCGCTCTGGCGGTGCTTACTGCCGCCAATGGGAGCGTTTACCTTCGCCATGTATGTGTCGATCTTCGTCCACTCCTTGCTGCCCAGTGCTTGCACAAACACATCGTAGTCGTGTTTCAAAGGCGCGCCTTTAGGAGCGGGATAAGTGAAGACCTGATGCAGGCCTCTTCCCCCGCCCTCCCCCATAGGGAGGGAGCCTTTCGCATCTTTCACAACAAACTGGTCGGCCTCCATGTTCTGAATAATCTCTCCTCGCCGTTCTGCCTTCCGCTGCAGGTCGAGGAGTTTCTTCGTATATGGCATCTTCAGCCCTTTCACCGCTGTATAGTGCTCGTAGGCGGCATCATAGATGCAGCGGATGCGTCCGCGCTGCATAGCCCCCGGCTCCGTCCATTCGCAGTAGAGGCCAGTGCAGTCTTGCCACGTCTGAAACGGCACGTCGTAGCCCAAGTTGTAACGGGCGGTATATTCCAGACCCTTCATCAGCCGGTTGTCGAGTGCGCTCCAAAGGTCATCGCCCTGCATGGCAGCCATTTCACAGATGTCGCATAGTGCTCCGAGTCCCAGCTGGACGTGCGCCTGGTCGCGGCCTGTTTCCTGGCACTGCCCAGTCTCGCTGACATAGCGAGGCAACGCCCCGTTGTCGTTGGCACGGAGGTAGTAGTCGATGCTGGCGTGATAGAGCGCACTGTCCTCCAAGAAGATGGCGCAGGCCATCCTGCAACGGTTCACGATGGCTCCCCAGTTGCCGTTGGCATAGGGGCTGTCGGCCTCAAACTGCTCCAACACAGGCAGAATGGCCCGACGAATCATCGCTGCCCATGCTGGCCTCTGATGTTCTTTCGCAACTGTCATTGCCCTCACCAGCCAGTAGGCTTGAATGGTGCACAGCGGCGCATCGTGTCCGTCGAACCGCTGGAGCGTCGTGGCGTAGGCATTGATGATCTCGAGTGCCTTCGCCGTATATCCCCTTCGGGCACAGTCATAGGCCGTCCACATATCGCGCTCGCTGCCGCCCTTCGAGGAGCGGAACTCACCATCGCGGGCCACCACCTCGTAGGGACCCGCCATCTGGTATGCCGTCTGCGCCTGAACGGCACACATGCAAACCGAAAAGAGTAAAGATAATAAACGTTTCATCAGACGAAGCTGATGACTCCCTGCACGGGCTCGCTGCCGGCGTCGGCCCGCTGCTGGGGTTCGGCAGCTATGCTGTTGTTCTGGCTGCCGATGCTGGCGAGTATCTCCTTGGTGCGCTTGTAAGTGGGCGTCTGCTCTACGGCGCTGATGACGTTGTCGTTGTCGAGGTCTTCGGGGTTGAAGATGTAGATGTTGGGCCGGCGCTTGTAGCGGTGGCTGCGGTCGGCCTCGTTGTAGTAGTGGCTGCGGCGCTCCTCGCGCTTGGCGGCGCGCTCCTGCTCCTCGGCCAGTCGGGTGGCCTCCTCGCGGCTCTGCTGCTTCATCATGCGCTCCTCCATGCCGTCGACATTCTGCATGCCGAAGCCGGTGGCGAGGATGGTGACCTTCACGCGCTTGCCCAGCTCGGGGTCGACGGCCACGCCCCACTTGAAGACGAAGTCGGAGCCGAACTTGTCCATGAACTCGTGGACATAGTTCATCTCCTCCATCATGAAGTTGTCCTTCGAGTCTTTCTCGTGGGAGAAAGAGAGGTTGAGCAGGATCTTCTTCGAGTTGAAGATGTCGTTGTCGTTGAGCAGGGGTGAGTTTAGCGCATCTTCAATGGCCTTCTTCACGCGATCCTCGCCCTCGCCGTAGCCGGTGGACATGATGGCCACGCCACCGTCCTGCAGCACAGTCTTCACGTCGTTGAAGTCGAGGTTCATGGTGCCGTGGAGGGTGATGATCTCTGCGATGGACTTGGCGGCGACACTGAGCGTGTCGTCGGCCTTGCCGAAGGCGTCGAGGAAGGAAAGGTCGGGGTAGATCTCGCGCAGACGCTCGTTGTTGATGACGAGGAGGGCGTCTACGTGATTGTGCATCTCTTCCACGCCGTCGAGGGCCTGGTCGATTTTGCGGTTGCCCTCGAAGCGGAAGGGGATGGTGACGATGCCCACGGTGAGGATGCCCATCTCCTTCGACACCTTGGCAATGACGGGTGCGGCGCCGGTGCCGGTGCCTCCGCCCATGCCGGCGGTGATGAAGGCCATGCGCGTGCCGTCGTCGAGCATGTTGTGGATGTCCTGCAGGCTCTCCTCAGCGGCGGCGCGGGCCTTCTCAGGACGGTTGCCGGCGCCGAGGCCCTCGCTGCCGAGCTGCAGCTTTACGGGCACGGGGGAGTCGTTGAGGGCCTGATTGTCGGTATTGCAGACTACGAAGGTCACGTCGTGGATGCCTTCCTTGTACATGTGGTTCACAGCGTTGCCGCCACCGCCGCCTACGCCGATGACCTTGATGATGCTGTGGCGCTCTTCGGGTACGCCGAAGTCTAGTATGTCGTTATTCATATCTCCTTTATTTACTGTTTATTTTGACGATTTACGATTTGCGTTTTGTGTGACTATCCCTCCCCTTCGGGGAGGCTAGGAGGGGTTACTCTGGCTTTGTCAGGTCGTCGAGGAATTTCCTGGTGCCGCGCTTGAAGCGGTTCCAGCGGCTGTTCTCTTTCTTCAGCCGCCGCTCCTCTTCACGCTGGCGCTCCTCTTCCTCCCTGCGGAGGCGCTCTTCTTCTTCCTTCTTGCGGCGTGCCTCCTCTGCGGCCTGCTCCTCTTCACGGGTGGCACGAATGGTGCCCGTGGGCACCTCGGTGGCCTGCCGGGGCTTGCGGTCGGGGATGACGGGGCCGTTTTCCTGCTTTTCATCGCCGAAGAGACTGCCCTGCCGGTCGATGCCGTTTCCGGCACAGTTGATGTCGCCCTTGGCCAGCAGGCCGAGCAGGGTGTTGTACATGCCGTTGCGGGCCTTCAGCTGGTCGTTGCCGGTGTTGATGGCGGTGGTGACGAACTTGGCCACGCGCACTTTTTCAATGCGGGTGCTGTTGGAGATGGCCCGCTCGATGTTCTTCATGTTCGAACCGCCACCGGTGACGATGATGCCGCCGAGCAGCTTGTCGTAGTACTCGTCGGGAATCTGGTAGCGCACATTCTCGATGATCTCCATCATGCGGCCCTCCACAATCTCGATGAACTTCTGGCTCTCCACCTGGCGCTCTGCGTCGATGGAGTATTTCAGCGTGGGGTCGATGTCGCTGTTGTCGGTATAGGCTGAGGCGTATTTCAGCTTCATCAGCTCGGCGTCGCTGTCCTCCATCTGTAGCGAGGCGATGTCCTTGGTCACATTGTTCGAACCCAGGGGGATGACAGCGAGGTGGCGGAGCACGTTTTTCCAGAAGACGCTGACGGTGGTGGTGTCGGCACCGATGTCGACCAGGGCGCAGCCCGAGCGCTTCTCTGCCTCGGTGAGCACGGCATTGGCCAGGGCCAGGGGGGCGAGATACATCTCGGCCACCTTGATGTCGGCCAGCTCGAAGCAGCGGTTCAGATTCTGGAAGAAGGTCTTGCGCACGAGGATGTTGAGGAAGTTACCCTCAAGGCGGGTGGCCCTGATGCCCACGGGATCCATCTGCATGTGGGCGTCGACGCGGTACTCCTGCTCGGCCACATCGAGAATCTTCTGGTCGGGGTAGTCGAGGTTCCAGTTGGCATCCATCAGTTCGACAACCATCTCCTGTGTGATGATGGTGTCGGGTGGAAGGTCGCGCCCGATGGTGTTGCGCACCGAGCGCAATGATTGTCCGCCAACGCCGACGAAGACCTGGACGATGCGTGTCTTCAGCTGTGCCTCCAGCTTCTTGACGATGTTCTGCAGGCTCTGGGCTGTCTTGTCGATGTTGAAAACGACACCCTTGCGGATGAAGGAGGACGAGTCTTCCCTGACCATGGCCAGCACGGAGATGCTGCCGTCGGGCTTCTTCTGTCCGGCAATACCGGTTATCTTCGACGAACCGAGTTCAATTGCCACAATGAAATCTTTCTGTTCTGCCACCATTGCTTATGTATTTACAATTTTAATAATTTACCATTTACAATTTATTTCTTCATTTTCTTATTTCGCTATTCTTTTTTCGCTATGACAACTACGCCCTACAATAAATTTCACAATAGTCAAATTGCCCAATAAATTGTAAATTGTAAATTGTCGAATAGTAAATCTACCGCCGCTTGCATACAATCTGATTGCTGAACTCCACGCTGATGCGCGAGTATTTGTTCCAGCCGGCCTGACTGAGGCCATACTGGTAGAACTTGTGCAGCCGCTCCAGCTTCTTGACGATGCCGGTGGGACTGCCCAAATAGATGATGTGGTCGCCCACGCGGGGAACCATCTCCAGCGTACTGTCGGGCAGGACATTCAACTGCTCTGTCTGGTTGCGCCAGAATTCGTCGGCCATAATCAGGCTCCCCACCTGCGAGAGCACGCGGCGGGCATAGTCGCGGCCTATATGGCCGGTGGCCACCATGAGGTTGCAAGCATAGCCGGTGTTCTGCATGATGTGTCCGTCTTTGTCGACGTAGTAGTCGTCGCCGCTGGCAGCCAGCACCCTGATGACGGGCACACGCTCCGTAATCAGCACCGTCACACAGCCGTCCTGCGTCTTGTAACATTCCACCTGGTCTATCAGCTCCTGGGTTTTCAGCTTCTCCTCCATCGCACGCAGGTTGACATCGGTCAGTTTGCGGCCTACCGGGTTCTGATTGGCTACGGTGAGCATGGTTCGCACATCCTGAGGGGTGAGAAATCCTCCGGCAACGCCTTGGTCGATGAGCACCCGTACACCCTGGCACACCTTGTCCTTACCGGTCTTTCCGATGAAGGCGGTGACCGCCAGCAGCAGGTAGGCGGCTATGATGACATTGAAGGTGACGACGAAGAATTTTTTCCAGTTCATGGGCGGCGGGGCTATCTGACGGTTGAATATCCTATCTTGCGCTTGAAAATGTTTGTCATCTGGGGCACCAGCGCGTCGAGGTCGCCAGCACCGAGGACAATGAGCACGTCGAACGAGCGGCTCTTCACCAGGGGGATGACGTCGTCGATGGTGATGAGCTGCTTCTCGACGGAGGGAGCCAGCCGGTCGTAGATGAGGCGTGAGGTGACGCCCTCGATGGGCTCCTCGCGGGCGGGGTAGATGTCGGTGAGGATGACCTCGTCGAGCTGGCTCAGCGCGTCGGCAAACTCCTGGTAGAAGTCGCGGGTGCGGGTGTAGAGATGGGGCTGGAAGATGGCCGTGATGTGCCGACCCTGATAGAGCTGGCGGATGCTGCGCGCACTCTGGTTGATCTCCTGCGGATGGTGGGCATAGTCGGAGAGGAACACCAGTTCGGGGGTCTTAATCTTGAAGTCGAAGCGGCGGTCGACGCCGCTGAACGACAGCATGCCCACCCGCAGCTCGTCGGCGGTGCAGCCTGCCAGCTGGGCCATGGCCATGGCGGCGACGCCGTTCTCGATGTTGATGGGCACTGGCTGGCCCAGCTCCACATTCTTCACACACTCGATGGGCGAGATAAAGTCGAAGGTGATTTCGCCATTTTCGATGCGGATGTTCTCGGCGTGGAAGTCGCCCTCGTCGCGGCTGTAGTCGTAGCGGCGGACACCAGGCTGCAGGTTCTCCTTCATCTCCAGGCCACGGTGTATGATGAGCGCACCCTCCGGCTGGATAAGCTCAGTATAGTGGCGGAAGCTCTCCAGGTAGGCCTCCTTCGTGCCGTAGATGTCGAGGTGGTCGGGGTCGGTCGAGGTGATGACGCTCATGTAGGGATGGAGGCAGTGGAAGGAGCGGTCGTACTCGTCGGCCTCGATCACCACATATTCCGACTGCGGACTGAGGATGTAGTTCGTGCCATAGTTCTTGGCGATGCCGCCCAAGAAGGCGTTACAGTCGAGATGGCTCTGGTGCATGATGTGGGCGCACATGGTGCTGGTGGTGGTCTTGCCGTGGGTGCCCGCCACACAGAGGCCGCGCAGCTGGCGGGTCACCATGCCCAGCACCTGTGCACGCTTCTGTATCTCAAAGCCGTTTTCGCGGAAGTACTGCAGCTCCTTGTGACTGGCAGGGATGGCGGGTGTATAGACCACGAGCGTATGGCCGGGATTCTTGCAGGTGTGGGGAATCTCGGCAACATTCTCCTCGTAGTGCATCAGCACGCCTTCCTTCTCCAGGCGACGGGTCAGTTCTGTGCAGGTCTTGTCGTAACCGCCTACCACCAGCCCGCGACTGATGAAGTAGCGGGCGACAGCGCTCATGCCTATGCCGCCTGCTCCGATGAAATAGACGGCTTTAATGTCTTTTGTTTCCATTTATTGCGTTGCTAGTTTGATCACTTCTTTGGCAATGATGACAGCCGAGTCGGGCAGGGCCATCTTCAGCACGTTCTCACTGAGGCTCTTCAGCCGGGCATCGTCGCGGACGGTGGCAATGGCCAGTCGGATTAGCTTTTCAGGAGCCTCGCTGTCCTTGACATAGAGGGCAGCCTGACGGTTGACCAGCGCCATGGCGTTTTTCGTCTGGTGGTCCTCAGCCACGTTGGGGCTGGGCACCAGGATGACAGGCTGGCCGATGAGGCAGAACTCAGAGATGCTGCTGGCGCCGGCACGGCTGATGACCAGGTCGGCGGCACGGTAGGCGGCGGCCATGTCGGCGATGAAATCGCAGACCACGAGACAATCGGGACGGCCTTTCTGCTTCAGCTCTTCGGCTATCTGCCGGCTATAGTATTTGCCTGTCTGCCAGATGAACTGCAGACCGCTTACGGCTATCTCACCGAGATGCTGCATCACGCTCTCATTGATGGTGCGTGCGCCCAGACTGCCGCCCACCAGCAGGATGGTCTTCCTGGCAGGGTCGAGGCCGAAGCTCCGCAGAGCCTCTTCACGCGTCACTTTCGAGTCGAGCAGGGCCTGACGGACGGGGTTGCCCGTCAGCATAATCTTCTCCTTAGGGAAGAAACGCTCCATGCCCTCGTAGGCCACACATATCTTCTGCGCCTTGGCGGCCAGCTGCTTGTTGGCCAGGCCGGCATAGCTGTTCTGCTCCTGTATCAGGGTGGGGATGCCTAGACTGTTGGCGGCTCCCAAGGCAGCACTGCTGGCATAGCCACCCACGCCGACGGCCACATGAGGCTGGAACTCACGCAGTATCTGCTTGGCCATGCGCTTGCTCTTCAGGTAGTCGATGGCCACGCCGATATTCCCCGGTTTCCACAACGGACGGAGGAAGCCACGGATGGGCAGGCCCTTGATGTCGTAGCCAGCCTGCGGCACGCGCTGCATCTCCATGCGTCCCTCGGCACCGACGAACAGTATCTTTGCATCGGGCTGCAACTCGCGGATGGCGTTGGCTATGGATATGGCGGGGAAGATATGGCCTCCTGTGCCGCCGCCACTGATGATGACTCTAATCGCTTCGTTCATACTTCTTCGACAGTTTTAGCAGATTAAGTAGCAGAGACAAGTCTGACAGGCGAATCCTTACGCTTGGCCGAACGGCTCACGCTGAGGATGACACCGATATAGGCGCAGCTGACCAGTGTCGACGTGCCGCCTTTCGACACCAGCGGCAGCGGTTGACCCGTGACGGGGCCGATGCCTACGGCCACCATCATGTTGATGGCCGCCTGCGCCACCAGCAGCACCGCCAGCCCCATGACAAGGAAGGCGGGAAAATTGTTCTCGCAGCGGCCAGCTATCCGGGCCGACCTGATGAGCAGGATGACATAGAGGAACACCACGGCAATGGCACCGATGAGTCCCATCTCCTCGATGATGATGGAGAAAATGAAGTCGGAGAAAGCCTGGGGCAGATATTCACGTTCCTCGGAGTTGCCCGGCCCCTTGCCGATGATGCCCGACGAGGCGATGGCAAAGTTGGAGTGGGCCACCTGGAAATTGTCCCTGACGCTATAGTCCTTCGGATTCTCGGGCTTCGACTCATGGTTCAACAGACGGTTACGCCACGTGCCGAAGCGATGGAACACTTTGGACAACATGGCTTCCTCCTTCTCAGTGACGGTCTCTGTATTGTTAGCCGTCAGCATCGTGGTCTCGGCCTGCTGCTTGTCGTCATCGCCATCCATGCTGCCCAAGGTAAGTATCAGTGTCAGGAAGATGCCTACGATGAGGACGATGCAGCCGGTGAGCTTGCCAATCTGCGCCATAGGCACACGGCCCACAAACATCATGATGAAGATGACGCCAAAGAGCAGCACGGCTGTGGACAGGTTCTCCACACCGATGAGCAGCACGGCCGGCACCACCAGCCACAAGATGTATTTCATGGCCTTCGGGTCGGCGCCACTGCCGTCTTCCAGCTGCATGGCACTCAGAATCTGTGCCGTGGCCAGCACCATGGTCCCCTTCGCCACCTCCGACGGCTGGAAGGTGAAGCCCGGCAACTGGATGACACGGTTGGCACCGTTGATGCTCTCGCCGAATGCCAGCACCCAAAGCAGGGTGGCAAACGACAGGAGGAGCAGCATGGGCGTCATCAGCTTGAAGTAGCGACAGGGAATGTTGAGGATGACTATCGTGAGGAAGAGGCCGGCTAGCAGCATGCCGGCATGATAGATGATAGGCTCCATGAAGTTATGGCTCTTATAGGAGAGCGTGCTCGAAGCCGAGAAGACTTCGATGATGCTAATCAGACAGAGGAAGAAGAACACCGTCCAGATGCCTTTGTCGCCCTTAAAGAGATTTCCTAACTTCTTGTTCATTGACTTAAACTATTTAACTTCAGACTTCATCATTCATAAATCAGACTGCATCATTCAGTCCTCAGACCTATAGGTTTCTGACCATTTGCTTGAACTGCTCGCCACGGTCTTCCATGTTCTTGAAGAGGTCGAACGAGGCACAACAGGGAGAGAGGAGCACGGTGTCGCCGGGCTGGGCCAGCTCATAGCAGGCATCCACGCATTCACGCATGGAATGGGTGTCGCGCACGGGAATGCCCAGACTGTCGAAGTTGTCGTGCAGCTTCTGGTTGTCGGCTCCGAGATAGACGATGGCCGAGCACTTCTCGCGGATGAGGGGCTTGATGGGCTCGTAGTCGTTGCCTTTGTCCTTGCCGCCCACGATGAGCACCACACGGGTCTTCATCGAGTCGAGCGCATACCAGCAGGCATCGACGTTGGTGGCTTTCGAGTCGTTCACATACTGCACGCCACGCACCATGCACACCTTCTCCAGCCGGTGCTCCACACCAGGGAAGTCGCTAAGCGACTTACGGATGATGTCTTTCTTGATACCGGCAATATTTCCGGCAATGCCGGCAGCCAGGGAGTTGTATATGTTGTGGCGGCCCGTCAGGCTCAGGGCTTCCTGCTCCATGTTGAACGGCTCGGGCTTCTCAATGACATATTTTCCTGCCTCAATGTAGCCGATGGAGCCCTTCTCTTTCAGCTCGGAGAACGGATACTGCACGGCCTTGATGTCGTATTTCTTCAGTTCGCGGCGGATGATGGGGTCGTCGTTCCAGTAGACGAAGGCATCGTCGGATGTCTGGTTCTGCAGGATGCGCATCTTGGCGTCGACATAATTCTGCATCTCGAAATCGTAACGGTCCAGATGGTCGGGAGTGATGTTCAGCAGTACGGCAATGTTGGCGCGGAAGTCATACATATTGTCCAACTGGAAGGAGGAAAGCTCGATGATGTAATAGTCGTGCGGATCCTCGGCCACCTGAAAGGCCAGCGAATGGCCGATGTTACCGGCCAGGCCGGCATCATAGCCAGCCTCTTTGAAGATGTGGTAGATGAGGCTGGTAGTAGTGGTCTTGCCATTGCTGCCCGTAATGCAAATCATTTTCGACGTGGTGTAGCGACCAGCAAACTCTATCTCGCTGATGACGGGTATGCCGACCTGAATGCACTTCCTTACTATGGGTGCCGTATCGGGTATGCCGGGGCTTTTGATAATCTCGTTGGCCGTAAGAATGAGTTCTTCCGAATGTCCGCCGTCCTCCCAGGGGATGTCACGCTCGCTGAGCATCATACGGTAGTGCGGGGTGATGAGCGACATGTCTGACACGAACACGTCGAACCCTTCTTTCTTGGCCAGCACGGCAGCGCCTGTGCCGCTCTCGCCAGCTCCTAATATCACGATTCTTCTTTTCGTCATCTTTTTTGTAACTGTTTAATGTTTACTAGGCTCTTTCTCTATCTTATCTTCAGGGTGATGATGGTCAATGCTGCCAGAATGATGGTGACAATCCAGAAGCGGATGGTAATCTTCGACTCATGGAACGGACGACGCGGCCAGCCGGGCAGCAGGTAGACGGAGGTCTTGTCGAGCTGAGAGTCAAGCTTGCGGAAATTGTCGTGGATGGGGGTAGCCCGAAAGACGCGCACACGCTGTCCCTTCTTTTTCTTGTGCTTGAACCATTGCGTCTGGATGATGACACTCAGGCTCTCGACGAAGAAGATGCCGCAGAGAATGGGCAGCAGCAGCTCTTTGTGGATGATGACGGCACACACGCCGATGATGCCGCCAATGGTGAGCGACCCTGTGTCGCCCATGAAGACCTGTGCCGGGAAGGCATTGTACCACAGGAAACCGACCATGGCTCCCACAAAGGCACACAGGAAAATGACCAACTCCTCAGAGTGGGGGATATACATGATGTCGAAATAGCTGGCATAGCCTATGTGCGAAGAGACATAGGCCAAGACGCCCAATGCCACGCCGATGACAGCCGAATTGCCGGCGCACATGCCGTCCATGCCGTCGTTGAGGTTGGCACCGTTCGACACGGCAGTGACCACCAGAATAGTGATCAGCACAAACAGTATCCAGCCAGCGGCCACCTTGTGCTTGCCCACGAAGCTCATCACCTCGCTGTAGCTCAAGTTATGGTGCTTCGTGAAGGGGATGGTGGTCTGCAGCGACTTGTGCGCCTCTGTCTCATGCTTCACCACCTCTGTCTGACTGACCTGTCGCTGGTTGGTGACGCCAATGTTCTCACGCATCACCACGTCGGGACTCAGATAGAGCACCATACCTACGATGAAGCCTATCGACACCTGCCCCACAATCTTGTACTTGCCCTTCAGACCGGCCTTGTTGCCCTTGAAAATCTTGATGTAGTCGTCCATGAAGCCCAGAAAACCGAGCCAGAGCGTGGTGATGACCATCAAGATGAGGTAGATATTGCGCATGCGGCCCAGGAGCAGCACAGGAATGAGCAGCGACACGATGATGATGATACCGCCCATGGTGGGCACGCCTTTCTTCTCCACGCCGAAGGGGTCGATGGCTGGGTCGCGCTCGGTCTCGAAAATCTTGCGCCGCTTCATCCACTTGATGAAACGCTCGCCAAACCAGGCCGAAATCATGAGTGAGAGGATGAGTGCCAGCAGCGCACGGAAGGAGATATAGCTCCAGAGGTGCGACCCGGGGATATTGTATTGTTCTAAGAATCGAAACAGATAGTATAGCATCTTGTTGTTATTTCGTTATTTCGAGATTTCGACATTTCGGCATTTCGAGATTTCGAGATTTCGAGATCTCGATATTTCGTTGTTACTCTTGGAAAATTTCCCTCACCACCTCGCGGTCGTCGAAATGGTGCTTCACGCCCTTGATTTCCTGATAATCCTCGTGACCCTTGCCGGCAATGAGGATGACATCGCCCTTCTCAGCCATCATGCAGGCGGTACGGATGGCCTCGCGACGGTCGACGATAGCGACGACCTTCTTCAGCTGCTTCTTGTCGAGTCCGGCCAGCATGTCGTTGATGATGTCCTGCGGCTCCTCGAAGCGGGGATTATCGCTGGTGATGATGACACGGTCGCTCTGGCGCACAGCCTCCTGCGCCATGAGCGGACGCTTGCCCTTGTCGCGGTTGCCGCCGGCGCCACAGACGGTAATGATTTTGGGGGAAGGCTGAGAGGACGAGGGGCGGGAACTGCCCTGCAGCACTTCATGGATGGCACGCAGCACATTCTCCAGCGCATCGGGCGTATGGGCATAGTCCACGATGGCGGTGTATCCCTCGGGCGAGCGGATGGGTTCCAACCGTCCGGCCACGCTCTTCAGCGTGCTCAGCACCACCAGCACATCTTCAGGCTGCTGGCCCAGCATGACGGCGGTGGCATAGACAGCCAGCAGATTGCTGACATTGAATTTGCCGATGAACTGCACACCCACCTCGTGGCCGTCCATCTCGAGGTACATGCCTTCGAAGTGGCACTCCACCAGACGGGCACGGAAGTCGGCCATAGTCCGGGCCGAATAGGTCTTCACGGTAGCCTTCGTATTCTGCACCATGAAGAGGCCGTTCTTGTCGTCAGCATTCGTGATGGCGAAACTGCCCTTGGGCAGCATGTCGAAGAACTGCTTCTTGGCGTTGCGATAGTTCTCCACCGTCTTGTGGTAGTCCAGGTGGTCGCGCGTGAGATTGGTGAAGATGCCTCCGGCAAACTTCAGCCCGCCGATACGCTGCTGGGCGATGGCGTGGCTCGAGCATTCCATGAAGGCATACTGGCAACCGGCATCCACCATGCGGCGCAGCAGGCGGTTCAGCTCCACGGGGTCGGGCGTGGTGTGGCTGGCGGGTATGGGCTCGCCCTCGATGTAGTTGCACACCGTGGAGAGCAGTCCGCACTTGTAGCCCAGGCGGCGGAACATATTATATAATAATGTGGCGATGGTGGTCTTGCCGTTCGTGCCCGTCACACCCACCAGCTTCAGCTGCTCAGTGGGATAGCCCTGGAACGCGGTGGCCACCGGGCCTACGGCAGCTTCCGTAGACGCTACAACCACGAAGGTTGCCTTGTCAGCAGGCACATCATCGGGGATACGCTCGCAAAGCACAGCCACGGCTCCTTGCTCCAGAGCCTTGCCGATATACTGATGGCCATCGGTCTGCGTGCCGGGAATGGCCACGAACAAATGGCCTTTCCCCACCTTACGCGAGTCGATGTCGACATCTGCAATGTCGATATCCACCGGGCCATTCACGGCCTTCACCTCAATATTCTTAATCAATTCGCTCAGTATCATAGCTCCTAACTTAACTCTTAACTCCTAACTCAACTCCAGCCTGCACGTCATGCCAGCCTTCAGACTGGTACCGGCAGGTATGCTCTGCCCCTTCACGTCGCCCGTACCCGTGATGCGCACTTTCAGTCCCATCTTCTCCAGCAGGAACACGGCGTCACGAGCGCCCATGCCCGTGACATTGGGCATCACGCCGTCTGTCGTCTCCACGTTTCCTACCGGGGCATCCTTGATGTCGAGGCGCTTCAGCACATAGCTGGCAGCCTCCGAGTCGCCATTTTTCACATCGGGCACGAAGACTGAGTGCTCGTCGCGGGCCTTAGAGGCCACCATGCGCACATCCTTCGACATGACGCCCTCGGCAATGTTGTGGAACACCGTTCCCGACACCAGTCCGCCCGATGCCGGCCCGTTGGTGGTCTTCACACAGACGATGCACGAATAACGGGGCTTGTCGGCAGGGAAATAGCCGCAGAAGCTGAGCCAGTGGCAGCGCACGCCAGAGTGGTAGTTGAACTCGGCATCGCTGACCTGAGCCGTACCGGTCTTGCCGGCCACGGGGAACGAGCGCGAACCAGCCCGCTTGCCTAAACCCTGGCTGACGACATGGGTCAGGATGGTCTGCATGGTCTTGACAGCCTCGGGACGGGCTATCTGTTCTTTCAGCACCACGGGCGGCAGGTCTTCCACCACCACACCGTCCTTCACAATCTGCTTCACGAAGCGGGGCTGCATCAGCTTGCCGTCGTTGGCAATGGCATTGTAGAAAGCCAGCGTATTGATGGGGGCAATCTGTGTCTCGTAGCCTATCGACATCCACGGCAGCGTGGTCTTGCTCCAGTAGAGGCTGCGGTTCGTGGTCTTCGTGTCGGGGTAGCGGATTTTCGGCGCACGGTACTCATTCAGCGGTATTTGCAAGTCGGCACCGATACCCACGCGGTGCAGCCCTTCCACATACTTGGTGGGATTACTCCCGTAGAAATGGTCGATGACGTAGCTCACGCCCACATTGCTGCTCACCTCCAGCGAGCGGGCCACGTTGATGCTGCCATAGCCGCCACGACTGTAGTTATGGTCTTTCATGTTGGCGCCGTGCATGCGCATGAGGCCATTGCCAGTGTGGATGACATAGCTGGTGTCCACCACCCCATCGTCGAGGGCCACGAGGATGGAGGCCGTCTTGAAGACCGAGCCAGGCTCACAGCGGTAGCCCAGGGCGTTGTTCAGGCGCTCGCGGTATTCGCCGTCGGCGCTCTTCTCCATGTTCACAATAGCTTTCACGTCGCCTGTGGGCACCTCCATCAGTATGGCCACGCCCATCAGGGCATTACGCAGCTTCAGCTCGTCGAGCAGCGCTTTCTCACACAAGTCCTGCATACCCACATCGAGCGTGGTGACCACATCGGCCCCGTCAACAGGCGGGCGGGTGACGACGGATACCCGCCGGTTTCTCACCTTCTGCGTATGCGCGATGCCATAGGTTCCCGTGAGCAGTGAGTCGTAGGCCAGCTCCACGCCGTAGCGTGCTGTGTCGCGCGAGCCGATAGTGCGTTCAGCCAGCGAGCCGAAGGGATGGCGGCGTGCAGGGAACTCCTGTCCCCAGAAGCCGCCCTTATGGCGGGGCAGGTTGAAGAAAGGCAGCTCTTTCACACGGCTGAAGGTGGCATAGTCTATCTTACCCCTCCACACGCGCCAGTAGCGGCTCTTCTTGTTATATCCTTCCATGAGGTGCTGGCGGAACTCCTCGGCCGACTTCTGGGGGAAAATCTGGTGCAGGCCGGCGCACAGGCTGTCGAGCTGCTCATGCCACAGCGTGTCGCGCTTGTGAGTCCAAGCGGTATCTTCGGGCACGTTATTCTGGTAGCCGGCACGGAAGTCGAGGAATATCTCGTATTCGGGAATACTACCTGCCAGCAGCTGTCCGTCGCAGCTAAGCACGTTGCCACGATTGGGCTTCTTGATGCTGTCGGCCGTATTGACTTGGTTCTTCTGCACGGTCAACCACCACTGCTTCTCTGCCGTCATGGTATAGGCAGCCTTGACGATGACTGCCACTCCACAGAGTGCCAGCAACACAGCCACGAACATATATCGGGGCATCACCTTGTCTTTCCTGAACTTGCTCACCTTTATACTATCTATTTACAGATTCCTCATTTCTTATCTCTCATTCCTCCCCCCCCGAAGGGGAAAGTTCCTCCCCTTCGGGGAGGCCAGGAGGGGTTTCTCACTCTGGCACCTCAATGATGTAGGGCGGTGTCTTGCTGACTTGCAGCAGCGAGTCGCCCATGTCCTTCAGCATGTCGAGCACATGGCTCTGGCGGCACATACGGGTGAGGTTGCTGGAGCTGCTGAGCGACTGGAACTTGGCATCCTGCAGGTCGCGTTCCAGCTGACTGATGTCGATGGCATCCTGTTGGCACTGATAGCGCACAGCCACGTAGGCCGTCGTAATCAGCACGATGAGCATGATGAGCCAAATGTGGTTGCGCACCAGAGACCACAGATAGTCGCCACCCAGGATGTCCCTGAAGCGCAATGAGGCAGAAGGCGCCTCGTCGCTCTCGCTGGCGTGGCGCTTCAGTTTCTGCAGCGTGCTCTCTCCTGACTGCAGCTCGTCGTCGGCTATTTCCGACTTCACCAACTCTTCTTCATCATCTGTCTTTGCCATCTTCAACTCTCCATTCTCAACGTTCCATTCTCAAATCTTCTCCGCCACCCTGAGCTTGGCGCTGCGGCTGCGGGGGTTGGCCTCCTGTTCTTCTGCCGACGGCACCGTCACCTTATTATTAATAATGTGTAACAACGATTGCGACCGGCCGTAGAAGTCTTGCTCCAGATGCCCCTCCACATTACCCGTACGCATCACGTTCTTCACCATGCGGTCTTCCAGCGAGTGGTAGGTGATGATGCTCAGCCTGCCGCCAGGTTTCAGCAGCTG
This sequence comes from Prevotella sp., assembly GCA_024697405.1. GTDB lineage: Bacteria > Bacteroidota > Bacteroidia > Bacteroidales > Bacteroidaceae > Prevotella. The sequence goes on along the minus strand of JAILFU010000060.1, from coordinate 6,519 downwards.
ACAGGCAGCGTGGAGCATCTGCCGCAGGGCGTCCATCTCGTGATTCACCTCTATGCGCAGAGCCTGGAACAGCTTCGTCACCTCTTTTTTCTCGCGTTCCCGTGGGAAGAGACGGCTGACGGCCTCCACCAGTTGCCCGGTAGTGGCGATGGGCTGCTGCTGGCGGGCTTTCACCACGGCAACTGCCACCTGACGGGCATTGCGCAATTCGCCGTAGAGCCGGAATATGTCGGTCAGCTGCTCCTCAGTGTAGACGTTCACCACATCGGCTGCCGTCAGGCTGGCATGCTTGTTCATGCGCATGTCGAGGGGGGCATCCTGCCGGAAAGTAAAGCCGCGCGAGGCATCGTCGAAATGATGGGACGACACGCCCAGGTCGGCTAGCAGACCGTCGATCTGCCCTACGCCGAAGAAGCGCATCCAGTTCTTCACATAGCGGAAGTTGCTGTAGACGAAGGTGAAACGAGGGTCGTTCTCCGCATTCATCACGGCATCGGCATCCTGATCGAAACCAAAGAGCTGTCCGTGCTCGCCAAGTCGGCGCAGTATCTCCTTAGAATGGCCGCCACCGCCATAGGTTACATCCACATAAATGCCGTCGGGCCGGATATCCAGCCCGTCGACACTCTCCTGCAGGAGCACTGGTACATGGTATGTGTCAGACAACTTCATTCTTCAGTTCTTTTATTCTTCATTCTTCATGGGGCTGCATCCCATGATCTCCTTCAGCTTCGCCGAGAAATCGGCCTGAGCCATGAATGGCTCCTCAACCTTCTCGGCCGCCCATATCTCGATGGTGTCGGTCATGCCGATGAAACGCACCGTCTGGTCGATTTCCGCCATCTGCAGGTAGCGCTTGGGGATGAGGAAACGCCCGTTGCCGTCGAGCGACAGAATCTCCGCCTCCTTCATATACTGGCGCAGCACCATCTTTCCTTCGTCGTCCCACTCGTTGACACGTGCGCGCAACGCATCCACACGCTCGTTCCACACGCTTTCGGGATAGAGCACGAGGCACTTCTGGTGGATGTCCTTACGCATCACCAGCAGCTCCTCGCCCGATGCCTGAAGCATCTTGCGGAACGTAGCGGGAAGGAAAACCCTTCCCTTGGCGTCGGTCTTAGCCTCTATATTACCAAGAAATCGCATGCACGTATGGCCTTTGTTTTTACTCTAGTACGAATCTTGCCTGCAAAGATAATCATTTTCCCCCACATTCCTCCACAATTCCCCATTTTTTTTCAAAAATTCTGCGATTTTTTTATTTCCTCTCGTTTTCTCCCTCCGTTTTTACACAAAACAGAAAAACTGTGCAGCGATACTTTCTTCGTCACACAGCCTTTGAAGCCGAAACTACCATATTCAAGAAAAGGATTTTTCTATTTTAGGCCGTTCAATTAGTTGCACCTTTTTGGGGTTGATGAGATGCGAAACGCGCGCGAAGCATTTTTGTCCATTGCCCCGCCTTCCAGGCGGGAATCATCAGGATACTATGCACGCGCGCAAAGGAAAGTCAGGATACGCCATTTGATGAGCCCCAAAACACTTGCGTTTACCTTCGTTATCAATCCTACCCCTACCGCAGGGACATACCTGGCGTCTGTCCCTACGGCAAACGATTCTTCACGAGAATCGGGACACGAAAAGACCTCACAAGAAAATAGCGGTAGTATTCTGTGAAATACTGCCGCTATTTTCCCATAAGGTCACTCTATTTTAGCACGGAGGCACTATTTTGCAAGGTGCCACCGTTGCAAGCTCCTACTTGACAACTACTTTACGGCCATTGACCAGGTAGATGCCACGAGGCAGACCCTTCAGACTGGTAACCTGTGAACGGACGAGGCGACCAGTGAGGCTATAGACATCGACAGGTGCACTGAACGTGGTCACCGTCGAGATGGCCGAAGGCACCGTAACGGTCAGCTTTCCGTTGACGTAGGTGAAGTCGTAGTTCTGAGCCTCTCCGCCGGTGAGGACGATGTCGTAGATGCCGGGGGTGCTGTCTTCATCAGCTATGGTTGTTGCCACGGGAGCCACAGTGAACACCGAGACGTCGTCGCCATTGCGGAAGCCCTCGTAGACAATCTCAAAATCGGGATTGGGCTGTCCCTGCTCACGCTCGTAGTCGCCTACGGTTGCTGTCAGCGGTGCCTTGGTGACAGTCAGCGTGCCATTGACCAGCAACAGGTTGGGGTAGCTGACGGTGCCGGCACTGATGACGATGGGATAGGTGCCGACAGGCGACGTGCTGGTAGCCTCACAGGTGAGGACAGCCTCGCCCGTCACCTCGCCGCCACTGACGGTATAGGTGAAGGTGGGCACTTCGTCGCCATAGACCATCGTGGCGTCGACAGCCATCAGCACAATCTGATTTGCCTCGTAGACAACGAGGTGGCCAGACTGATAGATGAAGTCGTAGTTCGCGGCCTCTCCACCCGACAGGGTGATATCGTAGGCACCGGGGGCGCTGTTCTCATCGGCTGTGGTAGTTGCCACAGGAGCCGTGGTGAACACTGAGGCGTCGTCGCCATTGCGGAAGCCCTCGTAGACAATCTCAAAGACAGGATTGGGCTGGCCCTGCTCACGCTCGTAGTCGCCTACGGATGCCGTCAGCGGTGCCTTAGTGACAGTCAGTGTGCCATTGACAAACACCAGGTTGGGGTAGTTGATGGTACCGGCACTGACAACGATGGGATAGCTGCCGACGGGCGACAGGCTGGTGGCCTCGCAGCTAACGGCAGGCTCGCCCTCCACCTCGCCGCCACTGACGGTATAGGAGAAGGTAGGCACCTCGCCGCCATAGACCATCGTGGCATCGGCTACCGTAATCACTATCGGGTCAGCCGCTAAGATAACAAGGCTCCCAGACTTATAGGTGATGTCGTAGTTCTGGGCCTCTGCCCCACTCACCTCAACGACATACTCGCCAGGAGTATTGTCGGCAGGGGCATTGGTGGAGAGCACGGGCTGCTGCGTGAGCACGGCCTCGGTCTCGTCGAGCTTGAAGCCTTCGTAGGTGGCCTGGAACTGCGGGCGCTCGTCGGTCTGCTTCATCGTGTAGTTGCCAGCCGAGATGATGAGCGGCGCCTTAGTCACGGTCACGCTGCCGTCGACGAGCGTCAGGTTGGGATAGTCAATCGTGCCGGCATAAACCTTGATGGGATAGGTACCCACAGGCGTGGACTCGTTCACCTCACACTGCAGCAGGGGCTGGCCCTCCAGCGTGCCGCCCTCGACCTTCCACGACAGTGCGGGCATGGCATCGCCATACTCCTTGGTCAGGCTGACAGCAGTCACAGTAATAGGATCGGCCTCCAGGATGGTGAGCGTACCATCGACGGTGGTGATGTCGTAGTTCTGGGCGGCAGCACCACTGACGGTGATGGCATAGACGCCAGGCTTCTTGTCCTCAGGCACGTTGCAGGCAAGCGCAGGCTGTGAGGTGAGCACCTCGGCGGTCTCGCCCAGCTTGAACCCCTGGAAATCGCATTCGAACAGCGGCAGCGGCTCGTTCTGCTTGATGGTGTAGCTGCGGGCTGTCACAGTGAGGGGAGCCTTCTCCACGGTGAGCGTGCCGTTGACCGCATTAAACGTGCGGTTGGTGACTGTGCCCTTCCCGACAACGATGGGATAGACACCTACGGGCGACGACGGCGTGGCCTCGCAAGTGAGGGTGGGCTGTCCCTTGAGTGTTCCTTCCACATCATACTGGAAGACAGGATTGGCATCGCCGTAGGGACGGGTGTAGCTCTTAGCGGTGACCGTCACCACATCGGCGGCTAACAGCGCGTCGTATTCCTCCTGAGTGACGAGCGTAATCTCGGCGGGCGAGTTCTTCGGCACTTTCAGGTAGGAGGCATTCTTTGGAATATACTTCAAGTCCGATTTGACAAAACCCAGCTTACCCTCAGAGGTGATGCCCAGCAGGCGCATGGTGGCAGGGTCGTACTTCTTGGCATTGAAGTGATAGGACGACTCGTCGATATAGTCGACATCGGTATTGTTGAAATAGACGCCCAGGAGCAAATTGTCAGAAAGAGCCGTGCCGTCCTGCAATTCCAGATTGAGGCGGTTGGACGAAGCATTTTCTCCAGTACAGGCAATGATGACCGGTGTAGCAGCAGCCACCGTTCCTTCAACCTCTTTCCATACGGCCAGGTCGCCGTCGAGCTTTGTCACGATGTATGCCTTCATGCCCGAAGAGGCAAAAGTGTAAGGGAAAGAAGCATGGAAGGCAGTGTAATACTTACCGCCTACCTGCACGTTGCCTTTGACTCCAAAATAATTGTTGTCGTCGGTAGCAGAAACAGGCAGCATGCGCCAGTGGCGGTAGAGCTCGCTTCCACCACCAGTAGAACTCGACGTTGAGAGGCGTCCCACAGAACCCTGGTACTGCTCATCATAGAGATAGACAGTGACGCCCGATTCGGTGGCTGAAGCGAAATAGGTCTGCTGCGAGGCACTTGCTGTGGTCAGCGTGAGCAAACGGCCTACTGACTGATAGGCATCCGTCCCCTGGGAAATGATGTTGTACTGGTTGCCGCCCTTGTTCTCAATGTAGACCACTGAGCCAGCATCAGAGTCAATCTTGCTGAAAGGCTTCACCGACATCATGGCGTCAAGGTCGTATGTCGTTGTGCTGATGTTTCCTCCCTTGCTTTTGTTATCGATTAACACTATATAGCGCTCCGACTTGAAGTTCTTCACACGGTAGTAGCCGTCGCCGTTAAGCTGGGCGGCAGCAGGAAGAAAGAGGCACGACAGGAGCAGGGATAAAAGGATCTTGTTCATAAAAAGGAATTGCTTTTAAAAAACCTGCCTTGCAGGCGCATATAACTGCGGCCTGCAAGACAGATAGAATGATTAAAACAGGTAATGAAACAGGAGCATTTACTCTGCGATACAGATGCTCACACGGTTCTTATCGTTCTCAGCAAACGGCTGCTCAGTGTCGCCCTTGCTGTCAGTAATGATGCGGCTGGGATCAATCTTGTACTCCTTGGTCAGACGGTCGGCAACCACCTTGGCGCGGTTCTTACCCAGACGTGCATTAATCTGAGCGTTACCAGTGCCCTTATCAGCATAACCGGTCACGGTCACCTTGGCAGCGGGGTTAGCGTTCAGGTAGTTGACGATGTCAACAATCTTCTGCGTCTCGCTGGGGTCGATGCGGGTGCTGTTGATGGTGAAGAACACGTCGCGGCGCAGAGGCTCAACCTTCTTCTCAACCTCAACAATCTTGTCGATGTAGACGGGCTTCTCCACAATCTTCTCGACGACCTTCTCGATGATGCGGGGCTCGCAGCCCTTGGCCTCACGAACACTGTAGGTCTCGCCCAGGTTGATCTTCAGACCTGCCAGCGCATTGAAATACCAGTCGGCATTGTTGGCGGGCTTAGAGTTGTAGTGGTCGTTCAGCGTGTTGGCGCTCACCTCAAGACCGAGGCTCACCTTGTCGCTCAGGCGGAAGTCGGCCATCAGGCCAGCCTGACCCACGAAACGGGGCTTGGTTCCGTCCCACAACAGTGAGAGAGGAGCATTCATGTCGTGACCCTGTGCGTCGAGCAGCGACTTATGGATGCCCTTGATGGTCTTCTGGGCGTCGGCAGCCTCATCGTTGCTAAAGCCGATGTTGGCACCAATACCAGCATAGAGGCTGACATTCACGGCACGCTTGGGATTGAAACCACAGAAGAGGTTGGAGAGGTTCGCTGTCAGGTCGATGGTGGGAGCCACATACTTCCACTTCCACTGATAGTAACCACTGGGTCCGTAGTCAGAACCACCTTTCGACTGCCAGGCGTTGACAGCCAGGCGGGTTCCGAGCACTTTATCGAACTGATAACCCAAAGCTGCCTGCACATTGTAGGATGTAAGGTCGCCAAAGGAAATCTCGCCAAGGGTGTACTGTGCACCCAGTGGCTGCACCTGCACGTACCAGTGAGGATTGAAGACATACTCCGTCTTCACCTCTGCTTCCTGTGCCGATGCTGAGACAAAGCCCAACATCAGCAAGCAGGAAAGTATTGATTTCTTAATATTCATAATTGTCAAATCTCCTTTTACAATGTTAATTACTCACTAACAGTCAAATAGAAATGTCTTGTAACGACCTTTCCGGCGTAGTCAAGAGCTGAGTAGACCATCTCGTAGGTGTAGCCAGCCTTAGCCGTGAAGTCGAAGTGGGTTCCCGGATGGATACCGCCGAAGGTCACCTTCATCATGCCTTCCTGAGCGTTGGCCTCGTCGAGGATAGCCTTGCACTCGGCATCACCGCCCTTGGCACTGGCATTACCCTTGGAGACGTTGGTCACAGCCACGAACTTCTTGTAAGCAGGAGCCAGGATCTCGCCCGTGTAGGTGGTGGGGCAGATACGGAACTTGGTTGTTTCAACGATAGCGGGATAGACCGGAGTCTTGGTCATACGCATGTATCCGTCGTCAGTGAGCACGAGCAGGATAGGCTGCAGCAGTCTGTTGGGCTCTCTCAGGAAGCGGGCGAGATGCGGGTGAGCA
>JAILFU010000059.1 GCA_024697405.1 Prevotella sp. | reverse complement strand
CTTTCCATTACCTAATAATATAATTAGCTATTTTTGGAGCTACAGGCGCTACTTTGGCATTTAACTTACTGTATATAAGTATTTTATCTGTAGCTACACCTCTAAATTTGGAGCTACTTTAGTAGCTACCAACGTGCTGCCGACAGCGGAACCGTCGTTGCACCAGATAAAAAGAAATCACTCATCGTTTTTCACTTCTCACAGCCTGTAGCTACCACAGTAGCTCCTATTTTAGAGGTGTAGCTACAGATAACTAACTACTAATCAGCTTGTTTTGTACCAAAGTAGCTCCTGTAGCGCATTTTTTACGCGCGTATATTACGCGCGCGCGAAGTAGAAACTGGTATTTCCTCCACACAGGTAAAAATTTAGCAATGATATAGCAGTTGGCACAGGAATTCTTCTCCGGCGGTAGCCACTCCCCTCCCATCAAGGGGAGGGGCAGGGGTGGGGTCTGTAACTATTTCTACTGAGAGTAAACAGACGATATCAACTCGCTGAAGGAAGTTAGAGACCCCACCCCTACCCCTCCCCTTAAGGGGAGGGGAGTGCCCTGCGGAATAATTGATTAAGTGTCAACTGCTATATCGTTGGTAAAAATTTTATCAAAATGCAAAATTTTTTTCCTTCCTTTTAAACCTTTCCTTAACCACACCGTCAAAAGAACAGAAAACAACAAAACAGGATAACAAATAAACAATATTAATAACAAACAGTAGGGAATGACGCTCATTCAGGATAACATCAGGATAACGACAAAGAGCTGAAATCCCGAGTAAAAAGAAAGGAAACAAAAAATGAAAAAGATGATTCTTACAGTGGTGGCAATGATGTCTTTCACACTTGGCTTTGCCGACAATGGTGCAGAGAAAAACACTGAGACCGAGGCCTTCTGGGCAATGAGAAATGTAAAGAATTATGACATGACATGCGACATGCGACGCCTGGCCGTCAAACTCGATCTGACAGAGAATCAGATGGACGCCGTAGAGGTCATACAGGAAATCTTCAATAGCGATATGCAGAATGCTGCCACCGCAAGAGGCTTTGAGCGCAGGGCAATGCTCCGCGAGGCCGTGAAGAAGGATGCCCACCAAATGAAGCGGGTGCTGAACGACAAGCAATTCGAAACCTACATGATGCTGCTGGGTACCACACTGCGCAACCGAGGTCTCTAAAAAACACAACGAAAAACTAGCTTTCAGCGGCTGTTGCCACATGGCGACAGCCGCTGAAAGCGTTTATAAAGCATTTTTTTCGCCTTTTATTTTGTGTTTTCCTATTTTTGCCGTATCTTTGCAAGCTAAAGTGAAGATAAACAATAAGAAAATATGGAATACAACTTCAGAGACATCGAGAAAAAATGGCAGAAGCGATGGGTGGAGAACGGCACCTACCGCGTAGTAGAGGACGAAAAGAAGAAGAAGTTCTACGTACTGAACATGTTCCCCTATCCCAGCGGGGCAGGTCTGCACGTGGGTCATCCGCTGGGCTATATCGCCAGCGACATCTATGCCCGCTATAAACGCCTCTGCGGCTACAACGTGCTGAACCCCATGGGCTACGACGCCTACGGACTGCCCGCCGAACAATATGCCATCCAGACAGGACAGCATCCCGCCATCACCACCGAGCAGAACATCAACCGCTACCGCGAGCAGCTCGACAAGATAGGCTTCTGCTTCGACTGGGACCGCGAGGTGCGCACCTGCGACCCCGAATACTACCACTGGACACAGTGGGCTTTCCAGCGCATGTTCAAGTCGTACTACAGCATCTCCTCGCAGAAGGTGCAGCCCACCATCAAGCTCATCGAGCATTTCGAGCTGATGGGCACAGAGAACTGCGGCGCGCTGGGAACTGAGGAGCTGCACTTCACGGCTTCCGACTGGCACTCGTTCTCGGAGAAGAAAAAGCAGGAAGTGCTGATGAACTACCGCATCGCCTATCTAGCCGACACAATGGTGAACTGGTGTCCGGGTCTGGGTACGGTGCTGGCCAACGACGAGGTGGTGGACGGTGTTTCCGTGCGTGGCGGCTTCCCCGTGGAGCAGAAGAAGATGCGCCAGTGGTGCCTGCGTGTGTCGGCCTTTGCCCAGCGCCTGCTCGACGGTCTGGAAGAGATAGACTGGAGCGATTCTATCAAGGAAGCCCAGCGCAACTGGATTGGACGCTCGGAGGGAGCAGAGATGGAGTTCAAAGTGGCCAAGTCGGAGGACGGCAGCGCTCCCGCCATCGACCATTTCACCATTTTCACCACCCGCGCCGACACCATCTTTGGCGTCACCTTCATGGTGCTGGCTCCTGAAAGCGAACTGGTGGAGCAGCTGACCACACCCGACCAGCAGGCCGCCGTAAACGATTATCTCGCTTACGTGAAGAAACGCACTGAGCGCGAGCGCCAGATCGACCACACCGTGACAGGCGTCTTCTCCGGCTCCTACGCCATCAATCCCTTCACGGGGGAGAAGATTCCCATCTGGATTGCAGAATATGTGCTCGCCGGCTACGGCACAGGTGCCATCATGGCCGTGCCTGCCCACGACAGCCGCGACTATGCCTTTGCCAAGCATTTCAACCTGCTCATCGTCCCGCTCATCGAGGGTGCCGACATCAGCGAGGAAAGCTTCGACGCCAAGGAAGGCATCATGTGCAACAGTCCTGTAGGTAACAACGCAACGACAGACTTCTCCCTGAACGGACTCACCGTCAAGGAGGCTATCGCCGCCACGAAGAAGTACATCACGGAGAAAGGCCTGGGCCGCGTGAAGGTGAACTACCGTCTGCGCGACGCCATCTTCAGCCGCCAGCGCTACTGGGGCGAGCCATTCCCCGTGTACTACAAGGACAACATGCCCTACATGATTCCAAAAGAATGTCTGCCCCTGGAGCTGCCGGAAATAGACGAATATAAACCCACCGAGACAGGAGAGCCGCCACTGGGCCGCGCCAAGATGTGGGCATGGGATACCAAGTTCGACAAGGTGGTCAGCGTGGATGAGATTGACAACAAGACCGTCTTCCCCCTGGAGCTGAACACCATGCCAGGCTTCGCCGGCTCTTCGGCCTATTACATCCGCTATCAAGACCCTCACAACAATAAAGCACTGGTCAACCGCGACATCAACGAATACTGGCGCAACGTAGACCTCTACGTAGGCGGCAGCGAGCATGCCACCGGCCACCTCATCTACAGCCGCTTCTGGAACAAGTTCCTCTATGACTCAGGCTATGTCTGCGAGGACGAGCCTTTCAAGAAGCTCATCAACCAAGGCATGATTCAGGGCCGCTCGAACTTCGTGTACAGGGTGAACCAGGAGGCAGGTGGGGAAACCGCCGGCAACGGACAGCCTACCTTTGTCTCGCTGGGCCTGAAGGACAAGTACGAGGTAACGCCTATCCATGTGGATGTGAACATCGTGCAGAACGACGTGCTCGACATCGAAGCCTTCAAGGCATGGCGTCCGGAATATGAGAACGCCAAGTTCATTCTCGAAGACGGAAAGTACATCTGCGGCTGGGCCATCGAGAAGATGTCGAAGTCGATGTACAACGTGGTGAACCCCGACATGATAGTCGAGAAATACGGTGCCGACACGCTGCGCCTCTTCGAAATGTTCCTCGGCCCCGTGGAGCAGTCGAAGCCCTGGGACACCAACAACATTGAAGGCAGCCACCGCTTCCTGCGCCGCTTCTGGAACCTCGTCAGTTCCGTATGTTGCGATAATATCGCAACAAACGAGACGGCAACCCCCGAAGCGCTGAAGAGCCTGCACAAGCTCATCAAGAAGGTGACGCAGGACATAGAGACCTTCAGCTACAACACCGCCATCTCTGCCTTTATGATCTGCACCAACGAGCTGTCGGCGCTGAAGTGCAAGAACAAGGAGGTCATGAAGACCCTCGTCATTCTCATCGCCCCCTTCGCTCCCCATCTGGCTGAGGAGCTGTGGGAACAGCTGGGAGGCGAAGGCAGCGTTTGCGATGCCAAGTGGCCCAAGTGGAACGACGAATATCTCGTAGAGAACCAAATCAAGATGGGCGTGCAGTTCAACGGCAAGGTGCGCTTTGAGATGCAGTTCCCAGCCGATGCCGACAACCCGACCATCGAACAGGCCGTCCGTGCCGACGAGCGCACCGCCAAATATACCGACGGCAAGCAGATTGTGAAGGTTATCATCGTTCCCAAGCGTATGGTGAACATCGTAGTTAAATGAGAAAAGAGGAGTGACTAGTTTGCTCCTGCTTGAAGAATGACTATCAACCACAAGATGATACTCAAGGAGGTCGAGGATTATGTCTTCATAACCCTCGGCCTCATCTTGTATGCTTTCGGCTTCACCGTCTTCCTCATGCCTTATGAGATAGTGACGGGCGGCGTAGCTGGCATTTCAGCCATTGTGTTCTATGCCACCAGCTTCCCGCTGGAATACACCTACTTTGGCATCAATGTGGTACTGGGCATCGTGGCCTTGCGCATTCTAGGATGGAAATTTCTGTCGAAGACCATCTATGCCTTCACCATGCTCTCGTTCCTTCTGGGACTGTTCCAGTCGCTCATGCCAGTAGACGAGTCAGGACACATCATCAAGATTCTGGGAGAAGGACAAAACTTCATGTCGCTCATATTGGGCTGCACCATGACCGGCTCTGCCCTGGGTATCGTATTCTTGAACAACGGCTCCACGGGCGGCACCGACATCATCGCCGCATCGGTAAACAAATACCGCGACGTCAGCCTTGGCACAGTACTCACCTTTCTCGATCTTGTCATCATAGGCACCTGTCTGCTCATCCCGCAGTTTGGCGACATGCTGCAGCGCGCCTATATGGTGGTCTTCGGTCTCTGCACGATGGTCATCGAAAACTTTATGATTGACTTCCTGATGAACCGCCAGCGGCAGTCAGTGCAGTTTCTCATCTTCTCTGCCAAATGGCAGGAGATAGCCAACGCCATTGGCACGCAGATGGAGCACGGCGTGACCATCCTTGACGGTCATGGCTGGTACACAGGCGAGGAGCGGAAGGTGCTCTGCATACTGGCCAAGAAGAACGAGAGCACCAACATCTTCCGTCTCATCAAGATGATCGACCCACAGGCATTTGTCTCGCAGAGCGCCGTCATCGGTGTCTTCGGCGAAGGCTTCGACCAG
>JAILFU010000200.1 GCA_024697405.1 Prevotella sp. | reverse complement strand
CTGGAGCCTTCAGAGCTGCATCGACACGCTCTATGAGTTCGGCAGCGAGGAGCAGCGTCAGAAGTACATCCCCCGCGTCTGCGCAGGCGAGGGCATGTCGATGGACCTCACCGAGCCCGATGCCGGCTCCGACCTGCAGCGTGTCATGCTGAAGGCCACCTTCGACGAGAAGGAGAACTGCTGGCGCCTGAACGGCGTGAAGCGCTTCATCACCAACGGCGACTCGGACATCCACCTCGTGCTGGCCCGCTCTGAGGAAGGCACGAAGGACGGCCGCGGCCTGTCGATGTTCATCTACGACAAGCGCCAGGGCGGCGTGAACGTGCGCCACATCGAGCATAAGCTGGGCATCCACGGTTCGCCCACCTGCGAGCTGACCTATAAGAATGCCAAGGCCGAACTGTGCGGCAGCACCCGCCTGGGCCTCATAAAGTATGTGATGGCCCTGATGAACGGTGCCCGTCTTGGCATCGCCGCACAAAGCGTCGGCCTTTCTCAGGAGGCTTACAACGAGGGACTGGCCTACGCCAAGGAGCGTCAGCAGTTTGGCGAGAAAATCATCAACTTCCCCGCCGTCTTCGACATGCTCTCGCGCATGAAGGCCAAGCTCGACGCCGGCCGCTCGCTGCTCTACGAGACCGCTGCCTACGTCGACGTCTACAAGTGCCTAGAGGATATCGAGCGCGACCGTAAGCTTACCCCCGAGGAGAAGCAGGAGCTGAAGAAGTTCCAGCGCCTGGCCGACGCCTTCACCCCGCTGGCCAAGGGCATGAACTCGGAGTATGCCAACCAGAACGCCTACGATGCCATCAGCATCCACGGCGGCAGCGGCTTCATCATGGAGTACAAGAGCCAGCGTCTCTACCGCGACGCCCGCATCTTCTCCATCTACGAGGGAACCACCCAGTTGCAGGTCGTCGCCGCCATCCGTTACATCGGCAACGGCACCATGCTTAACAACATCAAGGAGATGGCCGCCGCTACCGTTCCCTCAAGTTCTCTTGAGGGACTCAAAGCTCGTGTCGAGCGCCTCATCCCCGTCTACGAGGAGGCCATTGCTGCCGTTAAGGCCCTCGACAATCAGGACGCACAGGATTTCCTGGCTCGTCGCTTGTACGACATGACTGCCGAGCTGGTGATGTCGCTCCTCATCATCCGCGACGCCACCAAGGCTCCTGAGCTCTTCGAGAAGAGTGCCAACGTCTATGTCCGCATGGCCGAGGAGGACATTCTCGGAAAGAGCGCATACATCAAGGCCTTCCAGGTTGAAGACCTCGAGAGCTTCCGTGCTGCAAAGTCCGAGGCCGAGTAACAACCACGAACAAAACGAAGATAACGATATAGCAGTTGACCCTGAATTAGCTGCCCCTGATTCGCTCGGCTTTCTTGCCTTGCAAGCGACCAAAGGTCATGCGGCCGTTTGGCTCGCCCAAGAACTTCCCCGCAAGGCACTCCCCTCCCTTTAAGGGAGGAAAGCGGCACTACAGGAGAAGAAGTCCAGGGTCAACTGCTATTTTATTGTCTTTTTTTCTTTCGCACGCGCGCACGCGCGTAAATAAAACAGCAAAAAAAGGAGCTACAGGCGCTACTTTGGCACCCAAAACACTTTACACCAGCGTTTTACCTGTAGCTACAAGGCCCTAACAGGAGCTACTCTGTAGCTATAGGCAAAGAAACACACGAGGTGCACAACGCGAAAACGATAAGAGGCAAACGGCGTTCGTATTTTCTCAAACGGCGTTAGTATTTTTTCAAACGGCGTTAGTATTTTCCCAGACGGCGTTCGTATTTTTCCGAAAGGAGCCTCCTTTTCGTTGAATTCTCTAGAGAATTTGCGAACGAGCAGCCAGTAGCACTGGCTGTAGCTACAGAGTAGCTCCTTTTAGCGTCTTGTAGCTACAGACAACTGTCTGCAATCCAACAGAATAAGGGGCAAAGTAGCGCATGTAGCGCCATTTTTCTCGCGCGCGCATTTATACGCGCGCGCGTAAGGAGGGGAAAAGGCCACTTGTCAGCAGCGAAGTCGTGCGTCTACGTGTCTGCCTATCATGGCTGTACCTACAGCTAACGATTCTCCACAAGTGGCTCAGGGAGCACAGAGGGCAGTGCAGATGCAGTCTTGGAAGTCGCGGGCATCGGCGGCACGCCTGACGCCCTGGTTGATGATGCTGAAGCAGAGACGGTGACCGTTGGGGGCGGTACAGTAGCCGGAGAGGGCAGAGACGCCGGTCACCGTGCCAGTCTTGGCCTGCACATTGTTCTGGGCGGGCGTGTCGACCATGCGCTTCTTCAGTGTGCCGTCGACGCCGGCAACGGGCAGCGTGGGCAGCAGATGCTGGTAGAGTTCGGAGTTCTGCCAGGCATAGCGCAGCAGACCGACCTGTGCCTCGGCAGAGAGATAGTCGTAGAGCGACAGTCCGCTGCCGTCGGCCAGGCGATAGCGGTCGGCATCCATACCCATCTTCGCAAACAGCTCCCGCTCCACGTTCTGCGCGTCCTTCGCCGTGGCAGGCCGCTTGCCGCTGGTGGCTGCCACCTGGTAGTAGGTGGCCTCGGCATAGAGGTTGTCGCTTTCCTTCATCATCTGCGTCAGCACCTCGTCTATCGTGTGGGAACGGGTGCAGAGGTGCCTGGCGTCGGAAGGCAGCTTGTCGGTAGCCAGTTTGCTGTTGGCTATGTTGACGCGCGCCGCCCGCAGCTCCTTCTGCAGCTGCTCGCCGAAGTTGGGCTTGCCGTCGACGAGCAGGGGCGACAGGGTGGGATTATCGTCGTCCCAGCACCAGCCCTCGCCCCACTTGTCGGTGTCCTTCATCGTGATGTCGGCGACAATGCGGCCTCGGATGGCGGTGATGCCTTTGTCCTTGACAGCCTTGACGAAGGCCAGCAGGTCGCGCCGCCCGAACATGGGATCCATGCCGCCCAGGCAGATGAGGTCGCCCATGAGCACGCCCCGCTCGATGCTTCCCTTATAATATAAAGATGTGGTGAACTGGTAGCCTGCCCCCAGGCAGTCGAGGGCGGTGATGGCCGTCAGCAGCTTCATGGTGGATGCCGTGCGCAGCAGCTGGCGGTGGCTGCGGGCGTAGAGCAGCGAGTCGTCCGTGAGGTCCCACACCATCAGACCCAGCTGCGACACCTCCATCAGCGAGTCATCGACAAGGGCGTCCAACCGTTGCACGGCCAGCTCAGGGAAGGGAACCACAAGGACGGTGCTGTCGGCAGGCATATCCAGCCCCGTCGGCTGCTCCTCTGTCTGTGCTGTCAGCATTCCGGGGAGCATGGCCAGGAATGCCAAGGAAAGAATAGTCTGTTTCATCGCTGCAAAGATACAACAAAAACCTGAGACGACACACCTTTTAGGATTTTTTTAGATTATAACTATTGCCATGTTGAAGAAATTTTGTAACTTTGCACCCGAATAGCGTTATCCGAAACGGAAAACTTTTGCCTTCCGAAAAAAGAAAAAGTTTTCCAAAACGGGGAA
>JAILFU010000185.1 GCA_024697405.1 Prevotella sp. | reverse complement strand
ATGGGCCGTGGGCGTCTGCTCGCCCCAGGAGATAGACAAAATCAATATCCTCAACGCCAGCATACTGGCCATGCACCGTGCGCTCGATGCATTGACAGCGGGTGGGCACGGACTGGAAGAAGCTTCGGCCAACGACGGACTGGGAATGACGGACAACAGCCGACATGGGGCGACGGTTGTGCAGGCAGTCATCGTCGACGGCAACCGGTTCAAGCCGTGGCGCGGCCTGCCTTATACCACTATTGTGAAGGGCGACGGCAAGATGACGGCCATCGCTGCCGCCTCCATACTGGCCAAAACCTACCGTGATGACTATATGATACGGCTGGCCAAGGACTATCCCCAATACGGGTGGGAGCAGAACAAAGGCTACCCGACCCGCCAACACCGCGATGCCATCCGGCAGTATGGCCTGACGCCCCACCACCGGCTCTCCTTCACGCAGCTGCCGCCCACCCAGTTAGAGCTAGACTTCAAGTAGACCTGAAAATGGCACGGATTCCTCGGAACCCGTGCCATTTGCATATTAGTTTGGTTGCTTGGACTACTACTTCACCAGGTACTTCTTGCCGTTGATGATGTAGAGACCCTTCACAGCCTTCTCCACGCGACGGCCGGAGAGGTCGTAGATGGCGTTCTGCTTTGCGGGCTGAGCCTTCAGCTCGGCAACGCCGGTGTAGGTCTCCTCGGGAACGAGGCTGACGTTGAAGAGGTAGAACCAGTCGGCAAATTCATAGCGGAACTGGGTGTCAATCTTCTTGTCGGCGAAGCTCTCACCGTCGTTGTAAATGGTCACCTTGAGGTTCGGGTCGTCATTGCTCACCTCCTCGAACTCGAAGGTCAGCGGAGTCTCTTCCTCTGAGAGCCAGCCGTTATCAGCGATATAGAATCCGGCGGAAGCATCGACTTCCTTATACGTATCATCGCCGTTCACCACAGACATGTTTTCGCCAATCAGGTTCTCGAAGGAGTTGGACTCCAGCACCTGCAGACAGTTGTCGAAGTTGATGGTTCCCACAGCGCCGTCCTTATTGTCGGGCTCAGGCACGGGCAGCATGACGGTCTCGCTTTCGAGCACGCGCTCTGCATTGGTCATATCGCCCAGGTTGGCTGAGAAGTCCTCGAAGCGGAAGTAGAAGGTGACAGGCTCGTCCTTCTTCGTGTTGCAGTTGAAGGCGATGGTCTGCATGGTGCCAGTACCACTCTGGTCGTTGCTCACGGTCTGGTCGTCGAACTCAAAGAGCTTCCATTCGGGAGTGAGAGCAAGGTCGCCTACGCCAACATAGAAGATATAGTCGCCGGGCATGCGGTGTACCTGTGACTGGATGGTGCACTCCTTGTCGGCACGGGCCCACATCTTCAGACGGAACTTCGAGTTGGCGGCAAACTTGTGGGGGCCGGTCACGAAGAACTGGGTGCGCCAGTCGTCGATGTTGTCCAGACGCTCGCCGGTCTCATCGTTCAGGTAGTAGTTGACGACTTCCTCCTCAAAGGTGGGATCGCCATTCTCGTCGAGCACGGGGTTGCCCTCTTCGTCGAGTACCTCCTTCTTGTTGACCTCCTGATGGTTGAAGGCGATAGAAGTAACGGTCAGTGCTGGCTCGCCGTCGAGCGGGTCGTTAACGACAATAGCCTGGCGGTCGGTGTTGTCGATACCCATACGGCCGGTGAAGTTGGTGTAGTTACCAATCTTGTCGGTAGACAGTGTGCCGTGGCGCAGCATGTTAAACCAGCCGGCGAAAGGATTGGGATCTGGCTGATCGCGCATCTCCAGCTTCACGTCATCGAAGTAGAAGACGTTACCCTCAGCATTGGTGGAGAGGTTGAAAGCCACACTCTGCATACGCTTGTCGCTGGCACCCTGAGTATGGTTGCCATCAATGATAGCGGTGACGGTGACCTTCTGCCATTCTGTGGTGACGTTGATATTGCCGAACAGCTGGTAGTAGTTGTAATCGCCGGGAGCCCAGTGGGCCTGCGTCTCAAACATACCGTCTTTCTCTGCACGTACCTTCAGGGTCATGCGCAGCTCCTTTCCTTCAGGAATAGTGTCAGTGGCATAGACGAAGAACTGGCAGTCCCAAGAAGCCAGCGCGCCATTGGCAGCTACCTTGTTGCCGGCCTCGTCGGCCTCGGCCTCGCTACGTGCGATGACACGGGCACAATGATTGTTGGGGTCGAGGGGGTCGACAATAATCTCGGCGAAACCCTGGAACTGTCCGTTGTCGGGATCGTCGTTGTCATACCTCTGGCCACTTTCGGGATCGAAGTCGCCCAGCCCTCTGCGCCAGTCGTGGCACCAGAAGCTCGACCATTTCGCATCCTGCTCGCCTTCCATGTTTCCGTTGACTACCAGGTCAACGAACTCTTTCTGGGCAAAAGCCCCGCTGCTAAGTAATACAGCAGCAATGAGAGTAAAGAATTTTTTCATACGTTGTTAATTTATTAGGGTTAATAATGTTGCCTCTCAGATGCTTAACGGCTGCAAAGTTAAGACAAAAAGCCTGTATATAATATATTATTTGTTTCACGTTTTTTTAAAATTGTTGCAAATATTTGCAAATGTCAAGTAAAAGTATTACCTTTGCCACGCTTTTGTTACGTGTGAAAACTAAAATGATAAAAACCATGAGGAAATGGGTCCTTGTTGCCGTGCTGTGCTGTGCCGCCGTGGGCATAAAAGCACAGATGGGTACATTCTATAATAATGAGCGGCAGCTGTCGAGCAGTTTTGTCACGCAGGTGTACGTCGACCACCAGGGTTTTCTCTGGATTACCACCCGCGACGGCATCAACCGCTACGACGGCTATCAGTTCCGTGTGTTCAAGCGCGAGAGCGAGGCCGAGGGCGAGCTGGCCAACAACTATGTGAACAGCATGCTTCAAGACCGCAACGGCCTGTTCTACTTCGGCATGTACCAAGGCCTGCAGACGTGGGACGGCCACCTCTTCCACGATGTGACGATGAAAGACCTCGACGGCCAGCGCGGCTACTGCTATGCCACCTGTTTCCTGGAGCGCAGCAACGGCGACGTGCTGGCAGGCACCTCGGGCCTGGGCGTGATGAAGTTCACCGGCCCGGAGACAGCCCAGCAGATAGGCGGCGAGCTGGCCGGTCTGCACACCGTGCGCAAGATGCTGGAAGACGGCAAGGGACGGCTGTGGATGCTGGCCGACCCCGGCGGGCTGGTGTGCTACGACGGTAGCCGCATGCAGAAGTTCCTCTCCGACCGTAACGACCTCTACGGCATCTGCGAAGACCACAACGGGAACATCTATGTGGGGACGTCGAGCGACGGCGTCTTCGTGCAGCAGCCCGACGGCACCTTCCGCCACCTGGAAGGCACGGGCAGGAATGCCGTCTCGGTGCTCTATTGCAACAGCAACGGAAACATCCTCATTGGTTACGACGGCAGCGGCGTAGCCATCTACTTCCCTGACACGGGCGAGCTGGTAGACAATCCCTATTTCAGCCTGGAGGTAGACCTGAGCAAGAGCAAGGTGGAGTCGTTTACCGAGGACGGAAAGGGAAACCTGTGGATTGGCATGATGCAGAAAGGCATCTACAAGCAGCCCATCGGCACCAGCGGCTTCCACTACATGGGTCACAAGCTGGGGCGCCAGAACCTTGTGGGCGAGGCCTTCGTGATTTGCACGCTCGTCGACAGTCAGGGACGCCTGTGGATAGGAACCGATAAGGACGGCCTCTACTGTCTCAGCGCCGACAAGCAAAGCGTGCGCCATCTGAAGGACGGCTTTCCCACCGTGGTGATGGGACTGACCGAGGATGCCAGCGGCCGCATCTGGGTGGGTAGCTATCAGGAGGGCTTCGGCTGGCTAGACCCTGCCACGATGGCCTATCACCGCCAGCCCTATGCTGCCGACGACCACCTCATCGTGATGGACATGACCACCGACCGCCAGGGAAGGCTGTGGATGGCCACGATGAGGCACGGCTTGATGTGCCTCGACATGGCCAGTGGCAGCATCAGCGAATACACCGCAGCGCCCGGTGCCACCGAAGACCGTCAGGTGAACAGCATCACCAACGACTATGCCTCGCAGCTGCAGCTGTCGCCCGACGGCCAGCGTCTCTATGTGTCCACGTCGATGGGCCTGTGCTGCTACGACATCGCCGCCGGCAGCTGGACAAAGACGTTCGGGAAGAACTGTCTGAACTACAGCCAGCCCGTCAGGGTGGTGAAAGAGACGGACGGACAGATGTGGGTAGGCACCAACAACGGTCTCTACTGCTACACGCTCGGTGGTGAGCAGCTGAAGCGATACACCCGCGACGAGGGCCTGACGGACAATGGCATCGCCTCCATCGAGCGCGACAGCGAGGGCCGCCTCTGGCTGGGCACCAACCACGGGCTGAACTGCCTCGACCCGAAGACAGGCATCATCCAGAACTACTATATCGACGACGGCCTGCAGAGTAACGAGTTCGGCGACAACTCCTCCTTCCAGACCGCCGACGGCACCATTGTCATGGGCGGTACCGGCGGAGTGACCTGGTTCAACCCCGCAGAAATCGTCCACAAGCCGTGGAACGCCTCCGTCCAGCTGACCGACTTCTTCGTCAACGGCCTGCAGGTGAACAGGGGCACGCTCTCCGGCGGCAAGGCGGTGACCGACACTACCGTCATGGCCAGCAAGGACTTCCACCTGAGCTATCAGGACAACACGTTCGCCATCCAGCTCTCTACGCTGAACTACGACAATCCCGAGCACACCACCTATCTCTACAGCATCAACGGCGAGCCGTTCACCCGCCTGCAACAGGGGCTGAACGTCATCAGCTTCGCCCACATGCCTCCCGGAACCTATTATTTCCGCGTGAAGGCCGAGCGCAACGGACAGCAGACCGAAGAGCGCACCTTCTCCGTGACCGTGGCGTCGCCCTGGTACCGCTCCACGCTGGCCTACATCTTCTATGCACTGGCCTTGCTGGCCCTGCTGGCATTCCTGGGCTGGTACCGCCGCCGTAAGGAGCAGGACCGCCTGCGCTTGCAGGAGCATATTCATGCCGAGGAGATGGCCGATGCCAAGCTGCGCTTCTTCGTCAACATCGGCCATGAGATACGCACGCCGATGACGCTGATTGTCACACCCCTGCAGTCGCTCCTGAAAGCAGAGAAGGACACCAGCCGGCGGGCCACCCTGCAGACCATGCAGCGCAATGCCAACCGCATACTGGGACTAATCAACCAGATGATGGACCTGCGCAAGATAGACAAGGGACAGATGCAGATGCGCATGACCGAGACCAACCTCATAGACTTTGTAGAGGATGCCTTCCAGCTTTTCGAGCAACAGGCCGCCAGCAAGCGCATAGACCTGCGCTTCCAGCACGACACCGACCGTCTGCCAGTGTGGATAGACCGGCGCAACTTCGACAAGGTCATCGTAAATATCCTGTCGAACGCATTCAAGTTCACGCCTCCAGGCGGAGAAATCGTCATCGACATTACCCACGACCAGCAGCAGGCCACCATCGCCATCAGCGACAACGGCGAGCATATCCCAGAAGACCAGCTGGAGCGCATCTTCGAGCGCTTCTACCAGTCGCCCTCGAAGGTGAACCACCGCACGGCAGGCACCGGCGTGGGACTCGACCTGACTCGCTCGCTCGTGGAGCTGCACCACGGCACCATCAGTGCCCGCAACCTGGAGAAGGGCTGCCAGTTCGTGGTCACCGTGCCGCTGGGCAACGCTCACCTGAAGCCCGAAGAGATGGCAGAAGACGAAGCCTTCAAAGATGAGGTCCAGCCCGAGGACGACGAGATGTTGCCGCAGCAGACAGAGCCGGTGGCAGAGCCGCTGAAGCAGACCGGCAGGAAGAGCATCGTCATTGCCGAGGACGACGACGAGATACGACTCTTCCTCACCAACGAGCTGAAGGACGACTACGACGTGCGGGCATGCAGCAACGGCCGTGAGGCGCTGGGCGAAATATTCCGCTCGCTGCCCGACCTGGTGCTCTCCGATGTCATGATGCCCGAGATGGATGGCAACAGCCTCTGCGCCAAGCTGAAGATGAACAGCTCCACCAGCCATCTGCCCGTGATACTCATCACCGCAAAGAACCGCGACGAGGACAAGCTGGAGGGACTGGAGACCGGCGCCGATGCCTATATCGTGAAGCCCTTCAACATGGACATCCTCCGCCAGACCATCCTCAACCTCATCAAGTCGCACCAGCTGCTCCGCATGAAATACGGGCGCAACGACATCCTCGAGGAGAAGCTGCCTGAGCTGGAGATACCCAAGTCGCCCGACGAGAAGCTGCTCGACCGCATCATGGCCTCGGTCAACAAGCATCTGAACGACTCCGACCTCAGCGTGGACACCATCGCCGAGGAGTCGGGACTCAGCCGTGTGCACCTGCACCGCAAGATGAAGGAGCTCACCGGTCAGACACCCCACGACTTCATCCGCAATATACGACTAAAGCGGGCAGCAACGCTGCTCGCCAGTCAGGGGATGAACGTGACGGAAGTGATGTACGCCTGCGGATTCTCCAACTCCACCTCTTTCTCCACCATCTTCAAGAAGTTCTACGGCATGTCGCCACGCGACTACATGCGGGAACACGAAAAAAATGAGGAGTGAGGGGTGAAAGATGAAAGATGAAAAGTGAAAGATATGATTAGTTAATGCGCTGAATATGCGCTTCCGCTTTTGAGTGACTGAAAAGCAGCGAAAAGTCTAATCATATCTTTCATCTTTCACCTTTCATCTTTCACATTATTTATTTGTCATTTATCAGGCACTCTCCCGTCATGTCCTTTGGCTGTTCCAGTCCCAGGATATGCAGGATGCTGGGTGCCACGTCGGCCAGTCGGCCGTCCTTCACGGTGGCGCTGTTGTTGTCGGTGACATAGATGAAGGGTACGGGGTTCAGCGAGTGGGCGGTGTTAGGCGTGCCGTCGGGGTTGATGGCATTGTCGGCATTGCCGTGGTCGGCAATGATGATGGCCTCGTAGCCGTTGGCCTTGGCAGCCTCGATGACGGCCTCCACGCAGCGGTCGACGGCCCATACGGCCTTGGCAATGGCATTGTATACGCCGGTGTGGCCCACCATGTCGCCGTTGGCGAAGTTCACCACGATGAAGTCATACTGCCGTGTGCCGATGGCGGCCACCAGGCGGTCTTTCACCTCGTAGGCGCTCATCTCCGGCTTCAGGTCGTAGGTGGCTACCTTTGGCGAAGCTACCAGTATACGGTCCTCGCCCTCGTAGGGTGCCTCGCGTCCACCGTTGAAGAAGAAGGTGACGTGGGCGTACTTCTCCGTCTCTGCGGTGTGCAGCTGCTTCTTTCCCAGCTTTGAGAGATACTCGCCCAGGGTGTTCTCCACGTTTTCCTTCGGGAACAGGATGTGTACGCCCTTGAAGTTGGCATCGTAGGGTGTCATGCAGTAGTACTGCAGGCCCGGGATGGTTTTCATGCCCTGCTCCGGCATGTCCTGCTGGGTCAGGGCGATGGTCATCTCCTTGGCGCGGTCGTTGCGGAAGTTGATGAATATGACCACGTCGCCCTCCTCAATGGTGCCGTTCACGGTGGCGTTGTGGATAGGCTTGATGAACTCGTCGGTCACACCCTCGTCGTAGCTCTCCTGCAT
>JAILFU010000183.1 GCA_024697405.1 Prevotella sp. | reverse complement strand
TCCACGACCCAGGTGTGGTGTTCCTCGACGAACCCACGGGTGGTGTTGATCCCGCTACGCGCCGCCAGTTCTGGGAGCTCATCTACGACGCAGCCCATCGTGGCATCACGGTCTTTGTGACCACCCATTATATGGACGAGGCGGAGTATTGTGACCGCATCTCAATCATGGTGGACGGCAAGATCAGCGCCCTCGGCACGCCCGATGAACTGAAACAGCGTTTCCATCAGCCCGATATGGATCACGTGTTTACCTATCTGGCCCGCCAAGCCACCCGGTCAAGTGATTAAGCGTATGAAACAGATTATAGCATTTGTAATCAAGGAAACCAAGCATAGTCTGCGCGACAAGCGTACGATGCTGATACTCTTCGGCATGCCTGTGGTGCTGATGTTCCTCTTTGGCTTTGCCATCACCACTGATGTGAAGAATGTGCGCACGGTGGTGGTCACGTCAGAGATGTCGCCCCGCATGCAACAGGCCGTGGAGCGGCTGGCGCAATCGGAATACTTCATCATCACCCAGACGGTGAGCACGCCGCAGGAGGCAGAACGGCTCATCCGCCGTCAGAAGGCTGACATGGGCCTCGTCCCCCGCTCCGCTTCAAAGGGCGAGGAGAGTGGTAACCTTCAGTGGCAAATCATGGTTGACGGTAGCGACCCCAATATGGCTCAGCAATGGACCACCTATGCCCAAAGTATACTGTCTCAGCCCGTCGACGGCAAACACTATTCGCTCTCCTCTCCAATAGGAATGGGGCTGGGGGTGAGGCTTCTCTACAACCCCCAGATGCGTTCCGCCTACAATTTCGTGCCAGCCATCATGGGCATGCTGCTGATGCTCATCTGCGCGATGATGACCTCGATATCCATCGTACGCGAGAAAGAGCGGGGCACGATGGAGGTGCTGCTGGTGTCGCCTGTCAAGCCCCTGATGGTCATCGTGGCCAAGGCGGTGCCCTATTTGGTGCTAGCCTTCGGCATACTGATTACCATCCTGCTCATGGCACGCTTCGTGCTGGGCGTGCCATTGGCTGGCTCGTTGTTCTGGATTCTTGCCGTGAGCACCCTCTATATCCTATTGGCGCTCTCGCTGGGTCTGCTCATCTCGAACGTGGCCAAGACGCAACTCGTGGCGCTGCTGCTCTCGGCCATGGTGCTGCTCATGCCGGTGGTGATGCTCTCAGGCATGCTCTTCCCCGTAGAGTCGATGCCGAAGGTGCTGCAATGGGTGGCCGCCGTGGTTCCGCCGCGCTACTATATCGAGGCCATGCGCAAGCTGATGATTATGGGTGTAGGCATAGGCGATGTGGCTCGCGAGGTGGCTGTGCTGGCGGCCATGACCGTGGTGCTGCTGGCTATCGCGCTGAAGAAGTTTAACGTAAGACTGAGCTAGCCAATGACACTCGCATATCTCATACGGAAAGAGTTCCTGCAGATACGCCGCAATGCGTTTCTGCCGAGGCTCATCGTCATGTTCCCCATCGTCATCATGTGCGTGATGCCGTGGGTGATGCAGATGGAGGTGAAGAACATCGTGGTGGATGTGGTGGACATTGACCACACCGTGGAGTCGCACCGTCTGGTGCAGCAGATAGCCGCCTCTGGCTATTTCATCTTCGGAGGCCAGAAGGCTAGCTATGCCGAGGCGATGAAGGACGTGGAGAAGGGCAGGGCCGACGTCGTCCTCGAAATCCGCGATGGACGCTACCTCATCGCTGCCAATGCCGTCAACGGCACCAAGGGCTCGATGGGGTCAGCCTATCTCAGCCAGATAGTAGCCTCCCCTTCGTCCCCCGAAGGGACCAAGACAGCCCCATCCTCAGCCCGCAGTAGTATAGGAACCCCCTCGGGGGCCGTAGCGGAGGCACTTATTTTCTACAACAAGCATCAGAACTATAAGCTCTTTATGATTCCCGCCCTTTTCGCCATCGTGATGATGCTCATGACGGGCTTCCTGCCCACGCTGAACATCGTTGGCGAGAAAGAGGCGGGCACCATCGAGCAAATCAACGTCACCCCCGTCTCCAAGTGGGCGTTCATCCTCGCCAAGCTCATACCTTACTGGCTCATAGCGCTCTTCGTCATCACCGTCAGTCTGCTGCTGGCGTGGCTCGTCTATGGCCTCACACCTGCCGGCCCCGTGTGGCTCATCTATGTGCTCGCCATGCTGCTGGCGCTGTTCTTCTCGTCGTTCGGACTCATTGTTTCCAACTACTCCGACACCATGCAGCAGGCCATGTTCGTCATGTGGTTTTTCGTGGTGAGCATCATGCTGCTCAGCGGGCTCTTCACCCCCACACGCTCCATGCCCGAGTGGGCCTACCTGACCACCTACGTCAACCCCATGCACTACTTCATCGACGCCATCCGCACCGTCTTCATCCGTGGTGGCGGGCTGCAGCAGGTGGCCCATCAGGTCATCGCATTGCTCGTGATTGGCACCCTCATGGCAGCCTGGGCTGTACAGAGTTATAAAAAGAACAGCTGACAGGAAATGGCGGTGAAGCTATCCTACAACATATTTCCCTACCTTGGGTATATGCTGAATGACAATTGACGCGATTGCGGACAGGACAAACGTGATGACGGCTGTTATATCTTCTTGATGACCTTACAGGGGTTTCCTACTGCTACGGTGTTCGACGGGATATCGCCCACGACGACGGAGCCTGCTCCGATGGTGACGTTGTCGCCGATGGTGACTCCTGGAAGGATGGTCACGCTTCCGCCAATCCATACGTTATGGCCGATGCTGACAGGCTTCGCCCATTCCTCTCGTGCGTTGCGCTGAACGGGGTCGGTGCTGTGACAGGCGGTGTAGATGCTGACATTCGGACCGATGAAGCAGTCGTCGCCGATGGTGACGGGGGCTTCGTCGAGCACTGTGAAGCAGAAGTTGGCAAAGAAGCGCTTCCCGATGCTGATATGCTTGCCATAGTCGCAACGAAAGGGCTGGTTGATGAGAAACTCATCGTCGGCTACACACCCCAGCAGGCCCTTCACAATCTCTTTCATCCGCCGGGTTTCAGAGGGTGGAAGGGCGTTAAACTCGTGAAGGACTTCTCTTGTGGCCATCAGCTCTCTTGTCAGTTCCGGGTCAACGGCGGAATAGACTTTGCCTGCCAGCATCTTTTCTTTCTCTGTCATACGCTGAGTCCTCATTTTCTTGTTCGTCGGTTCCTCGCCGCCACGCAAGAGGTCATGCGCGGAAACCGTCTTGTTGTTTCGTGCCTCACTTCAATTCTAAATGGATGTCTTGCGTTCTGGGCACAAAGGTAGCTATTTTGTTTTTCTTACGCAAATATTTTGGCAACAATCTTTTTCACCTATCATTACCTGTTTTTCCCGGTAATGCTCTTTTGTTTGGGAAAAAATCCGTATCTTTGCATCGTAAATATCGAACAACGGGAGTTTAACCTGCTTTGCAAAGCACTTGCCAAAAATATAGAAAGCAATGAAAGAACGTATAGCCTTTGTTGATTACATCCGTGTAATCGCCTGCCTGCTGGTGATGGTGGTTCACGCCAGTGAGCAGTTTTATAACATGGGACCCGTATCCCAAGTCGTCAATGAGGACAATCGCCTTTGGGTTTCCGTCTACGACGGCTTCTTCGGGCGCATATCCGTGCCCCTCTTTATGATTGTCTCGGCATTCCTGCTAGTGCCGATGAAGGCAGGCACGACGATGAGCCATTTCTACCGCCGGCGTTTCCTGCGCATCCTGCCGCCCTTCGTCTGCTTCCTGGTGCTCTATGCCCTGTTGCCTGCCGCCTGGGGCGGGCTGACGTGGAGTGAGGCCCTCGGGCAGCTGAAGATGGTGCCGTTCAACTTCCCGTTGTGGGGCGGTCATTTGTGGTTTATGTATCCGCTCATCAGTCTCTACCTCATCATCCCCGTGGTGTCGCCCTGGCTCGAGAAAGCCAGTGCGAAGGACGAACGGATATTCCTCGGCATCTTCGCCTTCTCCACGCTCACCCCGTGGC
Source organism: Prevotella sp. (assembly GCA_024697405.1). Taxonomy (GTDB): domain Bacteria; phylum Bacteroidota; class Bacteroidia; order Bacteroidales; family Bacteroidaceae; genus Prevotella. The sequence goes on along the minus strand of JAILFU010000183.1, from coordinate 11,579 downwards.
TTCACCGCTTCGTGTCGCCTGAGCTTTGGGGCGAATGCTTCTGGAACCATTTCTCAGCCCTGTGGTACTGCTCAGGCTACTTAGGCTATCTCGTGCTGGCCCACTACATACGTGTCCATCTGAAATGGAACAGGCAGAAGAAGCTGACCGTCGGGGCCGTCTGTTTTGCCGTAGGCGGCTTGTTTACCGCTTGGAGCTTCTGGTGGAAGGCCGTGCCGGGCGTGCAGATGGAAACGCCGACGATGGAATGGGCGTGGGAGTTCTGCACCCCCAATGTGCTGCTTGCCACCTTCGGCGCGTTCCTGCTGTTCAGCTGCATCCAGAAGGCTCCCCGCTGGATCAACGGCCTGGCCAAGCTCACCTTCGGCATGTATCTGATGCACATCTTCTTCCTGACGTTCATTGCCGAATGGGTCATCGGCGGCAACGTGGCCCACCCCATGCTGCCCGTATGGCTGGCCATCCCCGTCATCGGGCTGCTCACCTTCCTCTGTTGTGCCGTCACCACGAAGCTCATCTCGCTGATACCAGGCAGTAAATACGTGATAGGCTGACGGCTTACATCTGCCGCAAAGAAAGGAGGACGTTCGGATTCGGCAAAATATAACGGAATTTACTCTGCCGATTGCTGTTATTTTTAGGCAACGATATAGCAGTTGACACTTAATCAATTATTCCACTTGGCACTCCCCTCCCCTTGATGGGAGGGGAGTGGCTACCGCCGGAGAAGAATTCCTGTGCCAACTGCTATATCATTGCTTATTTTTAATACTTTGCGGCGGAATATGATTCGTACTACCAGCGCATGAGGCACAACAGACATAGAAAGTTCGAGCGATGGAAGGGTAGGAAAAGGGACCTACATCGTCATCTGTAGCACGAAAGAGCGCATTTGGTTGATCTCTATTGGCTCGGCAACAGATGTGATTTCAGCATGCTGATGGTCTCGTTCTTCGCCTCGATGGTTTCTTCCTTCGAGCGGAGGAGGGCTCGCAAGTGCTCTATTTCCTTGCCGAGCTGTTCGTTCTCCATGAGAAGCTTGTTGTCGCGGTCGGCATGGAGCGGGGCCGTGGCGCTGCCCTGTCGCAGGGCATCGAGGGGGATGTTGAAGAAGTCGGCCAGCGTCTCCAGCTTTGAGAGGCTGATGTCTTTCGTGCGGCGGAAATAGGCCATCGTCTGCTTGCTCTGCTTGAAGAGCCGGGCGATGAGCTGCTGCTGCTGCTCGCGTGGCAGCTGGGCGTAAAGGCGGTCAACGAGTTCAATGTTCAGCATTGTATCTTTGCTTTTGTGTGAATTGAATGGCTGCAAAGGTACAACATTTTTTTTATATCGCTCATTTCTTTGAGGATTTTAACGTAATATTTTGCGAGGAAATGCAAAAAGAAGGCTGGCATCCTTCTACTTTGAATGCCCTCAGCGACTGGGTGGCTCCCCAAGTACTGCCGCCGTTTGGAAAGATGCGACAGCTATTTTGAAAAATACGCACGCCGTTTGAAAAGGGGCGTGTAGCTACCGATAATATTCTGCCTTACAGTCAGATAGCCTCAAGAGTAGTTCGAGTAGTGCCTTTTTCTCTCGATTATTTTCGTGTGCGCGCGACATTTCCCCCAGGATACTGCCCTTGGCTAATGGCTCATTGCCCCTATTTGCGGAACTTAAATAAGAATAACCTATTGTTTGAATTACGAAATTAATTACGATAATTACGGTTATTTGTTGGCAACAATATAGCAGTTGACCTGAATTTACTTTTCCGGATGGCGCTCCCCTCCCCTTAAGGGGAGGGGTAGGGGTGGGGTCTCTAATATCCTTCAGCGAATCTTTTATCATTTGTTCTTCTTGGCGGAAAAAGTTACAGCCCCCCCCTGCCCCTCCCCTTAGTCACCATACGCGCGCGCGTGAAGCATTTTTGGCGCTACAAGCGCTACTTTGACAGCTAACTTCCTGGAATGCATACTGTTGGTTGTAGCCATATCATTCTTTTTGGCGCTACTTTTGTAGCTACAGTTCCAAACGGCGGCAGTATTTTCCCAAACGGCGGCAGTATTTCCCCAAACGGCGGCAGTATTTTCCCAAACGGCGGCAGTATTTACCTAAACGGCGGCAGTTTTTTCCCAAACGGCGGCAGTATTTTCCAAAACGGCGGCAGTATTTTCCACTCGATGCTTCTCGCTGCCTATAGCTACAAGAGTAGCTCCTAAAAGAGCGGTGAAGCTACAAACAACAGCTTGTCATTCAGTCGGTTTAGTGCTAAAGTAGCGCTTGTAGCGCCTTTTTCCGCTGTATATTACGCGCACGCGCGCGAAGGAACGAAGCGAGGACTCCCATTTGTTGTATCCCCAGACGGAGGCGGGTAGGCGACCGGAGGACGGGCGCTACACATCCGGTCGAGCGCCCGACCTGCGGAAAAGTAAATCCAGGTCAACTGCTAAATTGTTGCCATATTTTTTATAATTTCACAACCGCCAAGTAGAAGGTGCTGCATTCCTGCCGTAAACGGATGCCACCAACGGCACACACTCTGGCCAATCCAAGATTACTGACAGTGCCAAAACTCGCAGACAACCGACACAATGATGCCTATTTCCCCATTTTTCGGCTAATATATTATAAAAGTGAGGCCAAGCGGCACGATTATCTAAAACTTTTTGTATCTTTGCATCCGATAGAGCAACTAAAGCGAACGATTATGGAACAAGTAATTGGACTGAATGCAGCTCAGCGGGAATTCCTACAGCTCCTTGGACGTATCAAGACTAAGGAGGAACTTGACGAGCTGCGCAAAGTGGTGTGTGAATACTACGCACGTAAGATTGACAAGGAGATGGACCAGCTTTGGGCTGATGGCAAATGGGACAACGAGAAAAACGAGGCCATATTGAAAGAACATCTGCGCACACCGTACAAGTATGCCAAATAAGAAGATTGTGCTCGATACCAACATCCGGCTTGCTCTCCAGCGGCATGCAGACAAGTAATTCCTGGGTCAACTGCTACATTGTTGGCTTTTTTTTACCCAAAAATTCTTGTTTCTCAAGTATTTTTTGTACTTTTGCAGTCTAAAATCTAATTACGGAAAAAGCATAACTATGAGAAAGTTTTCATTCCTCCTGTTTGCCGCCATCTTTACGGCAATAGCAAGCCTGGCTCAGCAGAGCAGGCGACTGGTCTCCAACGTGCGGTGCGACGATGCCAGCCTGGCTCGCAGCCTTACTGCCGATGCCCCTCGGAAGCAGTCACCGCAACCACAGACGCACTGGCTCAGGACAGCTCCCCAGCCTGCTCCCAGCCATATCATCTCCAACCAGCCCGACGGCCAGCACTATCTCTATTCCCGCAGCGGACTCGCCTATCTGAACACGTGGATGGGCGTGGCCTACGACGAGCTGTCGGGGCGCATCGCCGAGATGGTATTTGCAGACGACGGCATCTGCTACCTGAAGAACGTCATCTCGCAGTACGACTGCAACTCGTGGGTGCAGGGCATTGTAGAGGGCAGCACCGTCAGCTTCACCTTCCCCCAGCCTGTACTCCTGGAGTCGGGTCAGACGTTCTACGCCACCATGATGCAGCTCTACGTTGAACCTGGCTCAGACACGGGCTATTTCCAGAAAGACGCTGACCAGACGCTGACGCTGGACTACAACCCCGCCACGGGCGACATCACCGTGCCCGCCGGCTCACCCTTTGCCACCAATGCCCGCATCATCGGCCTCACCCGCGCCAACGGCGAATGGGTGGGCTTCGGCGACTGGAACATGACCCTGAGCCGTGTGAACGACGAGCCCCTCACCCCGCCCGACGAGCTGGCAGACACACCCTACTCCATCGTGGCCGACGGCTTCCAGGGCACGCTCGGCAGGGTGGGCTTCCTGGGCGACGACGTCTACGTGCAGGGACTCTGTCCTGACATGCCCGACGCCTGGATGAAAGGCACTGTCAGCGGCACGAAGGCCACATTCCCCAACGGCCAGTTCCTGGGTGCCGACTACGGCAACAACCGCTTTGTCTATCTTCTCTCCGCCACTGCGGGGCAGAATGCCGAAGGAGGCACTTCCTACACCCTGACCGGTCAGGACATCACCTTCGACTACGACGCTGCAACGCAGTCGCTCACCGGCGGCTCGCTCTTCCTCACCAATGCCGGCAAGGACGTGGCCAGCCCCATCGGCGTCTATGGCAACGCCCGCATCCGCCCCTTCACCGAGGTGGCCGCCACGCCCGTCACGCCGACAGACATGAGCATCGGCGAGGGTGGATTCCCCTACTATCAGCGAGGCTACGGCTGGGGGCAGCTGGTGTTCAACCTTCCCTGCGCCGATGCCGACGGCAACTACCTGATGCCCGAGAAACTGTCCTATCAGCTCTATGTCCGCGTGAACGGCGAGGAGCGCCCCATCACACTGTCAAGTAATGACTACCAGAATCTGCCGACAGACATCTTTGAAGAGGTGCCCTATACCTACTCCGACGATTGGGACATCTACGTCCGCGGCATGCAGCGAACGGTCTATTACTTCGTCGTCGGACCCGAGGCCTACGGCGTGCAGGCCATCTACCGGGGCGGCGGCGAGGAGCGGCGCAGCGAGATTGCCTGGGCCAACGTGCAGACGCTGGGCGCTGACATCCAGCCCGAGGCCGCCACGCCGGCCTATCCAGACGTCGACCCCGAGGACGTGGGCGGCGAGATACGCTTTGCCTCGTCCATCGGCGGCGGCACCAAAGGCTACTTCGGCGACTGGAATGCCAACACCTACGACGTGGCTATCCATGTGCAGGATGAGGCACTCACCGGCACCTACATCGAGGAAATCTCCTTCCCGCTGATGCGTGCCAAGGACATCTCAGGCGTGAAGGTATGGCTGAGCAGCCAGCTGCGTGTGGAGCACAACCAGAACGTGCCCGACCTGGTGAGTGTCGACGTAGAGACTCTCCGCACGGGCAACATCACCGTGAAGCTCGACAAGCCATACATCATTCCCGAAGAGGGCGTCTACGTGGGCTATACACTTACCGTCGACGAGACCAGCTACAGAAACGACAACGGCCCCATCCGCGTCATCAGCGGCCCGCGTGCCACCGGTTTCTACCTCCACACCGCCAACGGCTTCCTGAAATGGATGGACGTGGCCGAAGGACTGGACATGTCTGCCATCATCGACTTGAAGCTCGGCGGCAGCAAGGTGAAGCAGCATGCTGCCTCGCCCCTCGACGGCGAGAGCCTCTTCGTGCGCACCGGCTCCGACATCAAGACCACGATGACCTTTGTGAACCACGGTGCCTCCGGCATCACCTCGCTCGACGTAGAGTACACGCTGAACGGAGAGACCACCCCGCTGCACATCACGCCGAAGTCGCCCGTGGCCAGCACCTTCGGGCTCACCACCTCGCAGACCGTCACCCTGCCCGCCATCCAGGAGCGCGGCACCTACGACATGACCCTGCGCGTGGTGAAGGTGAACGACCAGCCCAATGAAGACCCGAAGGCCGAGGCTACACAGCGGTTCATCCTCATCAGCGGCGACCCGAAGCACCGCCCGCTGCTGGAGGAGTACACCGGCACCTGGTGCGGATGGTGCCCGCGCGGCTTCGTCGCCCTGGAGAAGCTGGCCAAGCTCTATCCCGACGACTACGTCTGCGTGGCCTACCACAACAACGACCCCATGGAAATCACCACCCAGTTCCCGTCGCCCGTGAGCAGCTACCCCAGCGCCTGGATGGACCGCGGCCTTCAGATGGACCCCTATTACGGCTCCAGCGACAGCAAAGCATTCGGTGTGCTCGACGACCTGAAGTGGCGTGCCGAGCAGTTCGGCGTGGCCGACATCGACCTCAGTGCCACACTTAGCAGCGACGAGAAGACCGTCAGCGTCACCGCCAACGTCCTCTTCCCCTTCAGCAACGATAATGCCCACTACGCCCTGGAATACCTCCTCGTGGCCAACGGACTGACAGGCGAGGACGGCCAGTGGAACCAGACCAACAACTATGCCGGACAGAACTACGGCGCCGACATGTGGGAGTTCCAGCATGCCGGCAACCCTGCTACAGGACTCGTCTTCAATGACGTCGTGGTCATGCAGTCGCAGGCTGGCGGCATCGACGGAAGCATACCCGAAAAGGTGGAAGCCGACAAGCCCGTCACCCACACATGGACCTTCGACCTGGAGAAAGCCGTCAACACCAGCGGCCAGCGCGTCATCCAGGATGTGAACCAGCTGCACGTCGTGGTTCTGCTCATCAGCAAGGACGAGGACGACATCGTGGCCAACGCCAACAAATGCACCGTCAGCACGCCCGTAGGCATTGGCACCATCGCCCATGCCAAGAAGCAGCCCGCCAGCGTGGAGTATTACGACTTGCAGGGACGCCGCATGCAGCAGCTGCAGCCAGGCCTGAACATCATCCGTTACAAATATGCCGACGGCAGCAGCCGTACAGCAAAAATAAGGTATTGATACCTGCACACAGACAAAGCCCGGCGGTTTCCCCGCCGGGCTTTGTCCGTTCCCGGCGGTTTCCCTCCAGGCTTTGTCCGTTCCCGGCGGTTTCCCCTCCAGGCTTTGTCCGTTCCCGGCGGTTTCCCCGCCGGGCTTTTTTGTTGGGGATTTACAGGCTGAGCAGCCCTGCGGGCAGCTGCATGGTGATGCGGCGGGCGTCGTGGTCGATGCTGGAGACAAGCTCCTCGGCTGCGGGGATGAGCGTTCCGTCTTCCATCTCGAAGAGGACATTCGACGTGCTGTCGTCCACGGCAGCGATGCGGCCTACAGTCTTTCCGCTCTCTGCTTCAATAACATCGAAGCCTACGAAGAAAGACCATGTGTAGTCCTCCTCTTCGCCGTCGGCCAGTGAGCGGAGGAAAAAGACCTCGCAGTTGGTCAGCTCACGGGCACGCTCCACGGTGTCCACGTCTTCAAACTTCACAAGGACGGCAGTATCGCTGCGGAATCGGTATTCCTCCATGTAGAAAGGCACAAGGAGGCCGTCGACCCTGAGCAGGACGAAGTCGGAGTCTACACGGTCGAACACATCGTCGTCGACCTGCATCGTCATCTCTCCTTTCACGCCGTGGGGCTTACCCAGGCGACCGATGCGAAACACATCCTCTTCTCTTATCATTTCATTCTGGTTATCTGTGCCCCGAGGGCATTCAGGCGCCCCTCGATATTCTCGTAGCCACGGTCTATCTGCTCAATGTTGTCGATGCGGCTGACCCCTTTCGCACTGAGGGCGGCAATGAGCAGGGCGATGCCAGCCCGGATGTCGGGGCTGGACATGCGGCCTCCGCGTAGCTGCAGCTTGCGGTCGTGCCCCACGACGACGGCACGGTGGGGGTCGCAAAGGATAATTTGTGCACCCATGTCGATGAGCTTGTCGACGAAGAAGAGCCGGCTCTCAAACATTTTCTGGTGGAAAAGCACCGAGCCTCGGGCCTGAGTGGCCACGGTAATCAGCACCGAGAGCAGGTCGGGTGTCAGACCGGGCCAGGGAGCATCGGCCAGCGTCATGATGGTACCGTCGATGAACGACTGTATCTCGTAGTGGCGGGCACGGGGGATGAAGAGGTCGTCGCCCTCCTCTTTCACGCGGATGCCCATGCGGCGGAAGGTGCTGGGGATAATACCCAGGTTGGCCAGCGACACATCCTTGATGCGGATGCCGTCGCCCACCATGGCGGCCATGCCGATGAACGACCCCACTTCAATCATGTCGGGCAGGATGCGATGAGTGGTGCCGTGCAGGCAGTCGACGCCTTCGATGGTGAGCAGGTTCGAGGCAATGCCGCTGATGCGTGCGCCCATGCTGTTGAGCATGCGGCAGAGCTGTTGTACGTATGGCTCACAAGCGGCGTTATAGATGGTAGTAGTGCCTCTGGCCATCACAGCAGCCATGATGATGTTGGCCGTGCCTGTCACAGAGGCCTCGTCGAGCAACATGTAGGCCCCCTCCAGCTTCCCGCCGCTAATCTCGTAGACGCCGCGTTCGGGCACAGGATTGAAGTGCGCCCCCAGCCGCTCGAAGCCCAGGAAATGGGTGTCGAGCCGGCGGCGGCCAATCTTGTCACCGCCAGGCTTGGCAATGACGGCCTTGCCCATGCGGGCCAGCAGCGGGCCAATCATCATGACCGAGCCGCGCAGCTGCGCACATTTCTGCACGAACTCGTCGCTCTGCAGGTAGTCAAGATTGAGCTCGTCGGCCTGAAAGACCAATCCTTCAGAGAGAGACAGGGGGTGTACCTTCACCCCGATATCCTTAAGCAGCTGGATGAGGTTTTTGACGTCGCGGATGTTGGGAATGTTGCTGATGGCAACAGGCTCGCTAGTGAGTAGCGTAGCACAAATCACCTGCAGTGCCTCGTTCTTGGCCCCCTGCGGCGTGATGGTTCCACTGAGCGTGTGTCCGCCCTCTATGATAAATGAAGCCAAAGGATTTTACGGATTTAAGATTAACGTTTTCTTACCTTTTTACCTTCTTACCTTTTTCGCCTTTAATCATCTTTTCCCTTTTTTCTTCTTGCCCGTAGCAACCATTTCGTCGGCAGGTACGAAGCGCTCGAAGGAGAACGTGTTCAAGTCGAGCTGAATCTTGCCGTCGGTATAGCGTGCCAGGTCGTCGGCCACCTTCTCGTCGTCGATAGAGCCGTGCCCCCAGAGCACAAGGTCGCGCTTCATCTGGTTTGCTGTCTGGCGTGTCAGCTCGTCGCGCTCCTTGCCTTCGGGCATGGTCTTCAGCTGTTCCCACAGTTCTTCCACCAGCCGGCCATAGTGGCGCAGGCCGATGCTGGTGGCAGGTCGTGCCATTGGCGAGGGCTTTGCATGAATGCGCTCGGCTTCGCCCACATCGTAGGGCCAGTCAATGTCCAGCTGCTTGCCGCTCATCAGGTAGAGATGATCCCACAGCGTCTGCTGGTAGTTGGCATTCTCCCGGATTTGGGGCACCTTCGTCTCCATCAGCTTCACGATGGTCTTTGCACAGCGCAACCGCTCCTCCCGGTTGGGCAGGCCTACGGCATGGTCTATCATCTTCTGAATCTCCCGGCCATATTCCGGCAGCAGCAGCGCCTGGCGCTGAGTGTTGTAGTCTAATCCTTGTATATTCACGTTGAAAGATTTACAGATTTTTCAATTAAATATCTTCTTACCTTTTCATGTGTAGCAGGTCCTTTGCCGCCTTTGCCACGAAGTCCTTCAGATAGAAAGGCTCGTAGTAGGCCACATCCTCCGTCTGGCCGTTCAGCAGACGGCGCTCGGCCAGCGGCTGCATCCATCGGGCCAGCGGCTCCACGTTCTCCAGCAAGTGGGCATTGGGGTGGTTGATGATGCCCATGCACTTCGCCGCGCCGTTACCGAAGAAGTAGACCGGCCGCTCGTCGAGCCACAGCCGGTAGGTGTCGGCGGTCACCACGTCGGCCTGCACCTCGCGGACAGGCTTCAGCGCACGGTTGTAGACGGCGGCATAGACCTCCATGCGGCGGGCGTCGAGCATCGGACAGAGCAGCGCGTCGTCGGGCACTGTCTCTCGAAGGAGCACCGGCACGCAGAGCAGCTCCAGCGTAGGTACGCTGACAAGCTTCAAGTCGCGCCCGTAGCAGATGCCCTTCGCCATCGACACGCCGATGCGCAGCCCGGTATAGCTGCCCGGACCGCCACTGACGGCCACGGCGTCGAACGGGATGGCGTGGCTGTCGGCAAACGACATCGCCTCGTCGACCATCGGCCCCAGCAGCTCGGCACTCGTGCCCTTTTGGTCGCTGCGCTGCTCTTCGTGGTAAATCACCTGGGAGTCGTCGCTCACGGCCACGGAACACACCGCCGTACTGGTTTCTATATGTAGTATGCAAGACATGCTGCTATCCTCTTCATTCAATACAGGGTGCAAAATTAGCCATAATTATTGAGATAGCCAAATATTTTCACAGAATTTGAAAAAATACGCACGCCTTTTTCCAAGAAACGAAGAGAAGTATGACGTGGTGCACCACCAGCACAACTGGTGCACCATTTTCCTATGATGGTGCACCTGCCATCTGTTTAAAATTCAGAAGTATATGCCTGAAAAGTGCACTTGGCGCACCTTTTTTTACCCCAGTCTTACACGCACGCGCGCGAAGATTCTTTATTCTTAAATGCAAATAGGTACACACGGAAGCACCATGTTTTTAACGTAAATCATTTAAAAATGTTTTGCCACCTCAGTATTATTTCGTAATTTTGCAGCCGAAAATAATCAATCAGCAAACAGACAATCAGTAAAGCAAAATTACTATGGCATCAAAGAAAGCACTTTTGATGATTCTCGACGGATGGGGAATCGGTAAGCATGGCAAGGGCGACGTAATCTTCAACACGCCGACCCCGTATCTTGATTTGTTAACAGCCACCTCGGCCCACTCTCAGTTGGCAGCCAGCGGCGAGGATGTCGGTCTGCCCGATGGACAGATGGGCAACTCGGAGGTGGGTCACCTCAACATCGGCGCCGGCCGCATCGTCTATCAGGACCTGGTGAAGATAAACCGTGCCTGCAAGGACGGCTCCATCATGGAGAACCCGCAGGTGAAGGCAGCCTACACCTACGCCAAGGAGCAGGGCAAGAAGCTGCACCTGATGGGCCTGACCTCCGACGGCGGCGTCCACTCTAGCCTCGACCACCTGTTCAAGCTCATAGAGATTGGCAAGACTTACGGTCTGAAGAATCAGGTGTTCGTCCACTGCTACATGGACGGCCGCGACACCGACCCGCGCTCGGGCAAGGGCTTCATCCAGCAGGTGAGCGACGTCTGCGCACAGAACGACGCCGCCATCGCCTCTATCGTTGGCCGCTTCTACGCCATGGACCGCGACAAGCGGTGGGAGCGCGTGAAGGAGGGCTACGACCTCATTGTCAGCGGAAAGGGCAAGCAGGCCACCGACATGGTGCAGGCCATGCAGGAGAGCTACGACGAGGGTGTGACCGACGAGTTCATCAAGCCTATCCACAACGCCACCGTGAACGGCACCATTGAGGAGGGCGACGTGGTCATATTCATCAACTTCCGCAACGACCGCGCCAAGGAGATGACCATTGCCCTGACGCAGGAAGACATGCCTGAGCAGGGCATGAAGACCATCCCCGGCCTGCAGTACTACTGCATGACGCCGTACGATGCCAACTTCAAGGGTGTACACATCCTCTTCCCGAAGGAGAACGTCGAGGACACGCTCGGCGAGTATCTCTCAAAGCAGGGCAAGAAACAGCTGCACACGGCTGAGACCGAGAAGTACGCCCACGTGACGTTCTTCTTCAACGGCGGCCGCGAGGCTCCCTACGAGGGTGAGGACCGCATCCTGGTGCCCAGCCCGAAGGTGGCCACCTACGACCTGAAGCCCGAGATGAGCGCCTACGAGGTGAAGGACAAGCTCGTTGCCGCTATCAACGAGGCCAAGTACGACTTCATCGTCGTGAACTTCGCCAACGGCGACATGGTTGGCCACACGGGTGTCTACAACGCCATCGCCAAGGCCGTCTGGGCCGTCGACAACTGCGTCCGCGAGGTCATCGAGGCTGCCAAGGCCAACGACTACGAGGCCATCATCATTGCC
>JAILFU010000148.1 GCA_024697405.1 Prevotella sp. | reverse complement strand
ATTAGGCATAGGAGTAACATCGGGCTTTACATAGTGGACATTTGTAAGCCTCGCAATGTTATACTTGGGATAATAGCCATATAGCTTTCCATTCTCACCTTTTAAGATAAAAACTGTATTACCATTAAATACTGCCCTCATCTCGTCATCCACATATCTGTTTTCAAGAATTGTGTCAAATGTAATTCGCAAGAGTTCTGCCAATTTCTCTGCTTTCTGAGGGAAAACAGCCTCAGTTCTCATAAATTGGTCATCACTCATGTAATAACCAATAATTCTCATTTTTACATCAATGTTTATTACTTTTTCAACAACCTTTTGTTTATCGTCATTCATACGATCTATCATCCCCTCCTAAGAACTATTTTAATGATGGCTGGTATTGCTTCTTTAGCTTTATCTTTTGCCTTTTCAGCAACTACAGGTCCATATTTCTTGGCAGCAGCCCCTAAAGCTGCTAATAAAGCTGCTAAAGCCACTTTGCCGCCAATTTCAGATTTCTCTGGACTCATTTTCGTTTGGATTTAATAGTTTAACTTCATTGTGATTACACTCTATTATGAGATTTCTATCCCAATATCCATTTATTGCTTCGTTTAAAGCTTTCAGGTGATTTTGAATATTATTTATACCATTGATATGGCCATTTGTTAAGAATTTCATATTCTCAATAAAAGATTCATCCATATATTCTTCACAATACTTATTCATAACCGCATGATTATTATCCATCGCCTCATAATCACCTTTTAAATAAAGTAATACATCTGAAAGTAAAATCAAACGGTTATATAATTGGAGATCATACACATAATTGGAATAGGCATCTTGATATTTGGACGTTGTATTAGTCATTGGGTGACAAAAACCTTTCCAGAAAGCTATTAGATGGTTCTTGGGGGCTTTATCTAGTTTTTTTCTATATTCGTTAATTTGTAAATGAATTTTAGATAGACCTGAATGAATTTGCATGTATGCTTGATTAGCAGCATTACGCAATTCATCATCATTTTTTATAGATGGGTAAAGATCCATAAAACCTTTAAAATGACCAATTACTTCTCCAATACGATCATTTTTCTGCCCAATAATAATTTCATCCAATTTTTCATCAATTCCATCCAATTTTGCCAAAACTGATTGAACCATACCCATCATCGCTAAATTAGAAAGACTACGAGTAATAGCCAAATCATCCGTTCCTTTTGTGATTGTAGCTTGACCCGCTATACCATTTTCTCCCTTTAAACGAATATTGGGTGTATAACTACCCGGTGATTTAGAAGAACTATCAAAAGTCGCTTTGCCTTCCTTAAGAAGTTTTCTTAATCCAGATGGAATTTCAACTATAAAATCTTCCGCATGACTAACTTCATTAAGTGAATCTAAGAATACTGTACCACATGAAATACAGTTTAATAGATTTAGCCTCTCTTTCTGAGTAATCTTGTCAAGCATTTCAGGCACTCCATATATAGCCAATATGTCTTGCTTCTTATTTGAATTACTCTTAGACAATTGAGTACGTTGTTTAGCAATTAGTTCATTTTTCATTTCCTCTTTTAACTATAATTTTACCTTTTGATAATCTATTGCATGTATTCCCATATTTTCAATCAATAATAATCCTTTGGATTGGGGGGTAATAAGCCATCGTTGAAATCTTCACATTCGCCTTTGTCAAAGATTTGCATGTACTCATCTCTAAACGCTTCACATCCATCACCAAAGTCATGAATGCATTTTTTACAAATTGGTTTCAATGCCATAGTTATTTCTTATTTATTTGTATAATTTCTTAATCCCAACAATCACATTTCCCAATACCCTTCAAGTAGTTTTGTTACTTCCACAATGTGGGCAAGGTACTCCAAACGAAGGCTGTACAACCACTCCGTCGGGGAGTGCGAATTTCTTTCCGCAAGATAAGCAACGGTAATATCTTGGATAATACATAGTTCTTATTGTTTTAATTTTCACAAATTAGTAGCAAAAAGGAAGAACACGTCCTCTCTACATACTTGCCTAGTAAGGTTCTGGAAATACCCGAAGTCACAAATATAGTAAGACAGTCCGCGCCCTTCATCAGGGTACAAGACTAGCCTGACTAAACTCGATTTGACTTCTATTGGGTTAAATTTTCCAGATTTAACTAGGTCAAAGCTTGTCAGCCTGTCGTGCAATATGTCAAATAGAGCGTTGCCGCTCGCCTTCTCTAAGATTGCTGGTGCAAAGATAGGGAATATTTCTGAAACGACAAAGCATTTACTCACTTTTTTCATATCACGGACTGAATTTATACTATACACTCTGTGAAATCATAAAGCAAATCCCTAAGCCGAACAGATGTCTATATCGCCATAGGGAAGGAATCTCCAAATAGAACTCTTCCTCAGTGAGAGGAATTGACATGATGGCACATGCGCCTCAGAGCAATGCTATATAAAAAAGATTCTGGGGAAGCATGCCAAAATTATGACTATAACAATAGCTATGTGAGGGAACGGGATACCTTTGGTTACAATATCTAACGTCATATTAATACCTATATTTTAAGTTTTTGGGTGCAAAGATATGGGGAGATGCGGACATAATGTGCCCGACTTCAATATTTTTTTGCAATACACCAATGATTTAGAGTTATTTCCGCATAGTTTTCTGTTTCCAATGCCGCAAACAGGTTCCTTAGAAGGGTGTAGCTAATACGCACTTTTCTGTGGAGGGCCACACAAAGATGCTTGCCTGCTTTCTATTGAGCAAGCACGGCAGACATTAGGTCTTCGTTTCCTTGAATTGTTATTTCGTAGAACGAATTTTAAGAATGAGCCTATCTGGAGATTATAGTGTACCTTTGCCTGTAAATTACAAAAACTAAACAGACATGGAAGTAATATCAATTGAGCGCAGTACCTATGAGGAACTGTTGACGAGCTTCAATAGCTTCGTCACAAAAATGAAGGAGATGGCTAAATGAAGTTACGATTTGGAAACCTAACTCCTTCGCCATTCCTCCCCAATTTGCTTTTGACCCAATTTGAACTTCTTCATTCTTCCCCTTTTTGCATTTATTTTAGACCGTATTTTTTGCTCTTGCAAGCGTTTCTAAGAAACGATTTGCGTTAATCTTCCAAAAATCGCTTCCTTTTTACATTTTTTTTTCGTAACTTTGCAGCGCAATGGAAAAAACAGAATGGACAGAGAACGTCATACTGGCTGATGCTGACTATGCGGATAGGGTGGCTTTCGACCTGACGGTGAACTTCGAGCGCATGCTGGGCCGCCGCATACCGCAGGCGGACATGGCGCAATGGACGGAATGCGTGGCGCTGGACGGCGGCCTGCAGGAGGGCAGCCATGAGGTGCAGGTCATTCTGGTGCACGACCGTCAGGCCAGGGAGTTGAAGAACTTCGCCCCCGGCAAGTATGAAGAGCTGAACGGCAAGGCTTTCAGTGGCCGGCTGGGCGAGTTCACGTTTACTACGGTGCAGACGGAAGAGATGGCAGGCAAGGCCGACCTCCTTTCCGACATGCTCCAGGTGATAGGCCATCAGGAGGGAGTGAAACGGCTGATGCTGATTGTTGCCGACCAACAGCTCGACGGCCTGCGCCCGTTGCTGAAGCGCATTGACAGCGACAGTCGACGTACAACCGTATTCACCATGCAGCCCGTTCAGGGAGGAGCCTTCCGCCACGAGCTGCTGGGCTACTCGCTCATGGCGGCGTTGGGCATCAGCGGAAAGGAAATAGACGAGAAACTGAACAGATAAGGTGACCTTTAGGAGGAATTAAACACAAATTAGGGAGAATCACACAACTTAGGGAGAATCACACAAATTAGGGAAAATTACAGAAAAATCAGGGAAAATAAACTAATTAGGGAGGATTACACAAATTAGGGAAAATTACAGAAAAATTAGGGAAAAATGCACTAATTAGGAAGAATTACAAATTAAATTTTTATACTATAAATTATGATAGAAAAATTCTTTTCGCCAGAGACATACAGCATGCTGGGGCAGTGGGCACTGAGCTTCTGCAAGAACCTGCTCCTGGCCATCATTGTCTATGTCATCGGGGCATGGCTCATCAAGTGGGCCAAGAAACTCTTTACGAAGATGCTGGAACGCAGCAAGGTAGACCATTCGCTGTTCTCCTTCCTCACCAGCATCGTCGGCGTGGTGCTGTGGTTCACGCTCATCATCATCATCATCTCCATCCTGGGCATCGAGACCTCGTCGTTCATCGCCCTCTTCGCCTCCGCCGGCGTGGCCATCGGCATGGCGCTGAGCGGCACGCTGCAGAACTTTGCCGGCGGCGTGATGATCTTGCTGTTCAAGCCCTTCAAGGTGGGCGACTACATCGAGGCACAGGGCTACGTCGGCACGGTGAAGGAGATACAGATTTTCAATACCATCATCCGCACCAACGACGCGCAGACCATCATCATCCCTAATGGCGGACTGTCGACCGGCTCGATGAAGAACTACAGCACAGAGCCTTACCGCCGTGTGGACCTGAGCTTCCAGTGCGCCTACGGCTCCGACCTCGACCAGGTGAAGGCGGCCATTCAGGAGATTCAGCAACGCAACCCCGCCATCCTGCAAGGCCCCGTAGCCGACAGCAATGTGGTGGCAGCCCCCTGGATAGGACTCTCGCAGCTGGGCGAGAGCGGCGTGGTGGTGAGCACCCGCTCGTGGTGCAAGAGTGCCGACTATTGGGCCGTCTACTTCTATCTGAACGAGACCGTCTACCAGGAGCTGAAGGAACGCGGCTTCATGTTCCCCTTCAACCGCATGGATGTCAAGATTGTAACACAATAACAAAATAAACATGAAAAGAATAGCTACAACCTTCCTGCTGGGCATCGCCGTCATGACGGCCACCGCCCAGACCGCACGTGAGGAAATCGACCAGAACCCGTGGCTGGCGGGCTCGAACTATCTGGACTACGACCGCCAGTTGCCCGACTTCAACTACACGAAGACCCCCAAGGGCTACGTCCCCTTCTATTTCTCCCACTACGGGCGCCACGGCTCGCGCTGGCTCATCGGCGACAACGATTACGAGCGCGTCATCCGTCCCCTGCGCAAGGCACGCCGCGAGGGCAAGCTGACCCGCGAGGGCGAGGAGACGCTGCGCCGCCTGGAGGTGTTCAACCGCACCACCGTGAAGCGCCTGGGCGACCTGACCACCGTTGGCGAGCGCCAGCATCATGGCATAGGCCGCCGCATGGCCGAGCATTTCCCTGAGATCTTCAAGGCAAAGGGCGTAGCCATCGATGCCCGCTCCACGACGGTGAACCGCTGCATCCTCTCGATGATTGCCGAGTGCGAGGAGCTGATGGCCGCCAACCCCACGGCCCGCATCCACAACGACGTGAGCGACGCCCTGCAATACTATCTCAACGGCCCGTGGGAGGGCAAGGTGCGCGAGAATAGCGGCAAAGGCGGCAGCCGGCACCGTGAGTTCACGCAGGCCCACACCAAGCCCGGACGTCTGATGGGCGTGCTCTTCAACGACCTGCAGTGGGCCATGGACGAGACCGACACGGGCAACCTCATGCGCCATCTCTTTGAAGTGGCCATCAACATGCAGAGCCACGACGACGCCCCCGACCTGCTCCACCTCTTCACCAAGGACGAGATCTACGACATGTGGACCATCCAGAACGTGGGCTGGTACCAGAACTACGGCCCGTCGCCCCTCACCGGCAGCGTGATGCCCTTCTCGCAGGCCAACCTGCTGGAAAACATCATCCAGACGGCTGACACCTGCGTGGCCCTGGGCCGTCCACAGGCCACCCTGCGCTTCGGCCATGAGGTGTGCGTCATGCCCCTGGCCTGCCTGCTGGAGCTGGACAACTGCGGAGCCGTGGTCGAGGACATGGAGAAGCTCGACGAGGTGTGGCGCAACTACCGCATCTTCCCCATGGGCTGCAACATCCAGCTCATCTTCTACCGTCCTGTGAAGGTCGGCAGCAACGGCCTGCAGGCCAGCGACGTGCTGGTGAAGGCCCTGCTCAACGAACGCGAGGCCACGCTGCCCGTGCCCACCACCACCGCTCCCTACTACCGCTGGAGCGACCTGCGCGAATACTACACGCAGAAGCTGCGTGAATTCCGTACGGAACCCAACAAGTAATGCCTTTTTCAGGGCGACACCCTATTCAACCATGACTAGACTATTTCACTTCGCTGCCATCCTGCTGCTGGGCATGTCCCTGCCTGCCACGGCCGACAACATCGACAACATACGTCAGGCACTCGAGGAGTCGTCCGTCTCGCAAGTGCAGGAGAAGGTGTATGTGCACACCGACAACCAGTGCTACTTCGTGGGCGACACGCTGTGGTACAAGGCATACGTCGTCAGGGCCGACGACCTGATGCCCACCGACATGAGCCGTCTGCTCTACGTGGAGCTGCTTTCGCCCGACGGCATGCTCGTCGAGCGGCAGACCGTCATCGTCAGCCCCACAGGCTTCACCTGCGGACAGTTCATGCTGACCGACTCGCTCTACAGCGGCTACTACGAGCTGCGGGCCTACACCCGCTGGATGCTCAATTTCAACGTGCGCCACCACAGCTACCGTAAGGACGAGACCTGGTGGTTCTACAACAAGCAGATGGCCGCCGACTACTACCGTGTGTGGGACGGCCTCTACTCGCGCGTCTTCCCCGTCTACAGCAAGCCCGATGAACCCGGCGACTACGACGCACGCCGCATGTACCAGCGTCCGAAGACCCGCCTGCCGCGCGTGAAGAAGGACGACCTGCAGGTGACCTTCTACCCCGAGGGCGGCCATCTCATAGAGGGCGTGGAGAACCGTGTAGCCTTCGAGGTCACCGACCAGCACGGCGAGGCCATAGACATCGAGGGCACTGTGACCGACGGCCAGCAGACCATTCGCATCAAGACGGAATACATGGGCCGGGGTTCCTTCACCGTCACCCCTACCGACAAGCGGCTGAAGGCCACCCTTCAGTGGCGCGACCGAAAATGGACGGAGAACCTGCCCAAGAGCGAGACCATGGGCTCCGCCCTGCGCCTGGACGGCGACCGGCTCACCCTCACCGCCGCCAACCTGCCTGTTGGTGAGGACTTTGCGGTCAGCATCCTCTGCCGGGGAGTATTGAAGCACTTCCAGCGCATCAGGTTTACGAAGTCGTCCGCCACCACCGACACAGCCTCCCTCACCATTCCCTTCGACAAGCTGCCCAGCGGCGTGGCCGACGTGACGCTTTTCGACGGCAACGGACAGATACTTGCCGACCGCCTGTTCTTCGTCAACCACCACGAGCACGACGAGGCACTCATCACCGCCCCCATCGTGACCAACAAGACCTACGACCCCTACGAGCGCATAGAGATTCCCGTGCAGCTGCAGGGAGTCAGCGAGCCGACGAACTTTTCTATCTCCATCCGCGACGCCTATACCGACGAGCCCTCCTACAACAACGGCAACCTGATGACCGACCTGCTCCTCAGCAGCGAGCTGCGGGGCTTCATCGCCTTCCCTGCCCACTACTTCGAGAGCGACGATGCCGAGCACCGCCGCCACCTTGACCTGCTGATGATGGTGCAGGGCTGGCGCAAGTACAAATGGGAGGAGCTGACCGACGCCAGCCACGAGCTGCGCTACACCCCGGAGAGCACCCTCACCATCTCGGGCGAGGTCTTCAAGATGCTGGCCATCAACCCCGTGGAACCCGACGAGGTGGAGCAGTGGCAGGACGGCATCGGATTCCATGCCCGCAAGAGCAACATCGACGAGGAGTCTAACGACCCGTGGGTAACCGTCACTGCCGAAGAGAACCCCGTCGTGGGCAACACCTGGGACCAGCAGACCTCCACCTCCAGCTTTGGCGACCTCGTCGTCACCAATGAATATGGCTCCCTGGGCTCGGCCAACGACGCCCTGGGCATCAACCACCACGGCCTGAAGCACGAGGTGCTGGTGGAGGCCGAAATCAGTGCCGGAGGCGAGATTGCTGGCTCCGTCCAGCAGACCCGTGGCGGACGATTCATCTTCGAGGTGCCGCCCTTCTACGGCCAGGCCTGGCTCAACATGAAAGCCTACAAGGACAACGACTCCATCAAGAAGAACATGCTCTCCCGCAAGGATGCCAAGGTGCTCGACGAGGAAGCCTTCCCCGACTACTACGTGAAGCGCGACGTGTTCTACCCCATGTTCACCCACGATTACACCTACTACGAGAAGCACCAGCCGGCATACTCCGAGGAGATGGTCATCGACACCCTGTCGGAGCTGACGATGGAGAACGGCGTCCACCAGATAGGCAACGTCGACGTGCGTGGCCACCGTCGCGGTCGCCGTGCCGTCGACTGGAAGAAGCCCGCCTTCGTCATGGATGCCTACGACCTCTACAACGACATCACCGACCGTGGCCTCTCCTTCGGCAAGCTCGACATGCGCCAGTTCCCCGTGCAGGTGTGCAAATATCTCTTCGGCAACATGAACCGCCCCGTAGACTACAACGTCGACGGCCGCCTGGAGGGGCACACCTACTACCGTAACTACACCCCCGACACCGCCGTGCAGTTCCGTGCTAACCGCACCTCCCAGTATATGTACCGGCGGCTGAAGATGAAGCACCTGCAGGACGTCCGCGTGTTCACCGACTACGAGCCGCGCACCGAGGACTCGCTGATGGAGTACTCCAGCATGCTCCCCGATGCCACCGTAGAGCTGATGCTCATACCCAACGACGGTGAGCAGCCCACCTTCCGCGACCGCCATATCCTGCTCCACGGCATCAACATGGCCGAAGACTTCTATCAGCCCGACTACAGCCAGCGTACCGCCGAAGGCATGCCCGCCGACCACCGCCGCACCCTCTACTGGAACCCCAATGCCGTGTGCGACGAGCAGGGCCGCTTCACTGCCGTGTTCTACAACAACAGCAAGGAGACACGCATACGAATGTCCGCCGCCGGTATAGCCAGCGACGGACGGCTGATGCACAGCCAATGAGAAAATGAGAAATGGAGAAAATGAGAAAATAATAAGAAGTCATGAGGAGTTATGGGAAGTTATGAGAAGTTATGGGTCGTTATTTTTTTCGCAGGGTTGTCAGAAACAAAGTCTATCGACTCATGACTTCCTATAACTTCCCATAACTCCTCATGACTACTGAGATAAAAAAATATAAATGATATGAAGAAAACGATTCTTTCCCTGCTATGCGCCATGTTTGCGCTGGCCTCGGCTCCAGCATGGGCCCTTGACACCGACACCGACGGCACCCGCCTCGTCAGCTCGGCCAGCGATTGGCGGGAACTGGCCGCGCTGGTGGAGAGCAACCCCACGGTGAACGCCCGTATGACTGCCGACGTTGACCTGGGCGATGAGCAGACGATGATTGGCACCAGGGAGAACCCCTTCCAAGGTACCTTCGACGGACAGGGGCACACGCTGACCGTCCACCTGGAAGGCACGGAGAACGCCATCGCACCCTTCCGCTATGTCAGAAACGCCACCGTCAAGAATGTGCACGTCATGGGAAGCATACATACCACTGGCATGTATGCAGGCGGCCTGGTGTGCGAGAGCCTGGAAGCAAACGGCGACGAGAAAGGCACTACGGTGAGCCAGTGCTGGGTGTCGGCCTACCTGGAGGTAGACGTCACCTGGGGTTGGACGCAGAACTCCATCGGCGGCATCTTTGCCGGTCCCAGCCACAACAGCGTTATCGAAGACTGCCTTTTCGACGGCATCGTCTCCGACAAGAACTACCTATGGAACGGCGGCTTCGTGAACCACAGTTCACTCGTCACCATCAGAAACAGCCTCAACCTGGGCACATTCCCCTCGAATGCCACCGATTGCGGCACCTTCAACCGGCTGGAGTGCCCCATCGAGAATTGCTATTACCTGAATCCCTTCGGCAGGTCGCAGGGTGAACAGGTGACCGAGGAGCAGCTGGCCGACGGCACCGTGACCACCGCCCTGCAGGCCGGCCGCACGGAACAGGTGTGGGTGCAGGACAGCGAGTCGGGACGCCCCATTCTGAAGGTGTTCACACAGACGGAGCAAGGTGACGAGATACTGATCAGCTCGGTTGGCGACTGGCGGCGGTTTGCCGCTATGGTGGAGAGCAACCCCACGGTGAACGCCCGTATGACTGCCGACGTTGACCTGGGCGACGAGCAGACGATGATTGGCACCAGGGAGAACCCCTTCCAAGGCACCTTCGACGGGCAGGGGCACACGCTGACCGTCCACTTGGAAGGCACGGAGAACGGCATCACACCTTTCCGCTATGTCAGAAATGCCACCATAGAGAAGGTACACGTCAAAGGTAGCGTGCACACCACAGGCATGGCCGCAGGTGGCCTGGTGTGCGAGAGTCTGGAAACAAGCGGCGACGAGAAAGGCACCACGGTGAGACAGTGCTGGGTGTCGGCATACCTGGAGGTGGACATCACCTGGGGAGGCTTGCAGAACTCCATCGGTAGCATCTTCCTCGACCCCAAAGTGAACAGCGTCATCGAGGACTGCGTCTTCGACGGCATCATAGCCGACAAGAACAACCATTATTGTGGCGGCTTCGTGAAGCACAGTTCATACGTCACCATCAGAAACAGTCTGAACCTGGGCACATTCCCCTCGAATGCCAGCGACTGCGGCACCTTCAACCGGCTGGATTGCCCCATCGAGAACTGCTATTACCTGAATCCCTTCAGCAGGCCGCAGGGTGAGCAGGTGACCGAGGAGCAACTGGCCGACGGCACCGTGACCGCTGCCCTGCAGGCCGGACGCCCCGTGCAGGTGTGGGTGCAGGACGAGACAATGCGGCGCCCCAGGCTGAAAGTGTTCAAGGATGGCGGCCCCGACGGCCCCGGCGAGACCTACGACGAGCTAATCTGCTGGCTCGACGGCGGAGCCACCGTCAGCTGGCGGTTCTCTGAGAAGCCCAAGGTGCAGCTGAAGGGCGGCGAATATACCATCTCTTCCACACGAGCCACCGTCAGCTACAAGGCCATCGACGTCATCCAGTACACCCTGCGGCGAGTCAGCGCAGTGGGCATTGACCATGTCCTGCAGGCAACGCCTGGCCAGCCCTCCGTGAACCGCGAGGACGGCCAGCTGACATTCAGCGGCTGCAAGGCTGGCGAGACCGTCACCATCTATAACACCGCAGGCCGGCAGGTGATGCGCCAACAGGCAGGCAGCGACGGCCGCCTGCAGCTCTCGCTCGGCTCGCTGCCCGCAGGCATCTATCTGGTAAAGACTGGAAGTGTAACCCTAAAAATCGCAACGAAATGAGACTCCACAGCATATTGAAGACCCTGGCCGTGATGACCGTAGCCGCAGCAGCACTGCAGGCGCAAGCACAGGGCATCTACGTGAACAAGAAAAACGGCGAGAAAGTCGCCTACCCCTCCGCCACTTTCGAGCGTGCGTCAACCTTGCGCGTCACCACCTCTACCGAGAGCTACGGGGAGGGCGTTGTGGCCACACTGGAATATGAGCGGATAGCCGACATGAAGACGGCACGCATGTGGCACCAGGCATTTCCCTCCGGCGACGGACTCGTCGTGGTGGGCGGCCACACCACCTCGTTCCATCCCACTCCCACCGCCGAAATCTACCAGAACGGACAGTGGCGCGAGCTCAGCATCGGCTCTACCCACGACGGGGCCTTCTCCGTCATCCTCGCCGACGGCCGGGTGATGGTGGGCGGCGGCTTCTCGTCAGACTACGGCGTAGGCCAGAGCAAGAAGACCGACATCTACGCCCCCGCCACGCAGACCTTCACCGCCGGCCCCGACATGAGCGTGGCCCGTGCGCTATGCAAGGCAGTGCTGATGGACGGCAAGGCGTATGTGAACGGCAACTGGTATGCCGACAACACCGTGATGGACTGCTATAACGGGCAGGCGTTCTCCTCTGTGGGCGACATGACAGGACTGAGTAGCCCCTACCTGTTCGGCTCGAAGATAGGCTCCATCTGGACTTGGTCGATGGTCGACAACATGGGCAAGACCGTAGCTTTCGAGAAGACAAGCAGCGGTCAGAACGGCCTTCCCTTCGACGAGTATCTCTCGAAGATGGGAAAGACAGACTCCTACCTCTTCACGGCCCTGGCCGAGAATATTCCCCTGAATCTCACCCCCGACACACGCCCTTCCGACAGCTACAGCCCCACGCTGGACAGCTACTTCTTCCTGACACAAAACAAAAACGGAGAGTACTGGCTCTACCGCACGAAGATAGCCGAAGACAAGATAGGAGCCCTCAATCTGACCATCCCCACGGTGTTCCCCGGCACGCAGACGGCCATCAGCTGGCGCAGCAGCGTACTGGTGAACGACAGCCGCGAGGAGGTTTACCTCATCGGCACCAGCGGCTCGGCCACCAACCAGAGCGTCTATATCCTCAGCTACAACTACTACGAGGCATTCTGGACCATTGCCCGCGCCGAGGGCTTCAGTCACAACCTGGCCGAAGGCTCATGGACGCTGCTGGGCGACGGCCGCATAGCCTGCACCGGCGGCAACATTAGCGACTATAACGATGCGCAGAAGGCAGCCTATATCTTCACCCCGCCCGTGGCCGGTCTCGTCCAGTCGCCTGAGACGGAGAAATGGGGCGTGATCGTCTCTACCAAGGACGGCAAGAAAGACACCTACATGGAGGACGAGCTGGAGAGCATCACCACCTACGAGGAGCAGTTCGACGAGCGCATCACACAGGAGATTCCTCAAGAGTACCTCTCGAAGATGAGCGGCTACATGCCCATCTACAGCGGCAACGACGTAGACTATGTCGTCGGCACCTATATCATGTCGCCCAACGAGATTGTCTTCACCTCCAAGGAAAGCACCAACTATTACGCAGGTAAACTGGTGGCCGACTATATCACACAGTTCAACCATCATGACCCCATGCAGAACACCGCGATGCTCAGGACACAGGAGCGGACCAGCTCAGGCGTCATCGCATCCTCGCCATACGCCCCGGCCATCGTCGTGGGCGACGGGCCCAACTTCACCGCCTTTGCCATTGTCGAGAATACTGACTACAAGGGTATATGGACAAAGACGGCCATGCTGTTGTCGGGCACCATCGACGATGGTATCAGAAACTACTACCGAGGCATCGTGATGCTCGACAAGAGTGATGACACCGCCAACCCGAAGATGGGCATCGGCGAGTTCCGCATATTCAAGGACAAAGACGGATATAGCGACCACATCAGCTGGCCGGATGAGAGCCGCGCTGCTGACAACAAGGCCAAGGCTCCTGGCGAAAAAGCCCTGCCATCGGCCGAGGCTGCCATTTCGCCACTGGTGATGGAGGAAACCAAGATTCCCCTATAAGCAAAGTAAACGAAAGACTGACGACTGACCGCCGCTGGCTTGCCAGCGGCGGTCAGTTGATGCATAGTAAATAGTAACCAGGAAAAGGGATAAACCTAGTGCTTAAACCCTTTACCAGTCATCGTCCTCATTGCCTACGATGCCGTTCTTCAGTGCCTCTTCCACCTTGTCGATGATGGCATTGGAGTAGGCGTGGGTCATGACGAGGGCCTTGGCGCAGGTTCGCTTCTGTGCGTCTTTCTCTACGAAGGGGTAGTGCCTGGCTATCTCCCACTGCTCGTCGTAGAGGTTGGCATTTGTCTTGTCGTCCTTCTTGCGCTTGCCGTCCTGATAGGGCTTGTCGTTCTTGTCGGTGGGGCTGAGCCATCCTCCGCTGACGTCTTGCAGGATGTCGTAGTTCTGCACGGTGTAGGTCACACGTACTCGTCCCTCCTTGATGTCGATACGTATGACGGGTGTGATGCTGACGGTGTACTTGTTCAGCGTGCCCGTATGTTCAACAATGCTGGGTATGGTGGAAGAGATGATGATGCATCCGGCATCCTTGTCGTTCAGGGTGATGGCCTGCTTGTCGTTGAAAGTGGCAGTGGCCCAGTAGTTCAGCGCCACATAGAGTTGCTCCTTGGTCTTGCCGGGAGCCTCGATGACCTGCTGGTAGGTCAGGCTCTGGTTCTTGTCGAGCACCAGTCCTTCTGCCAGGTTCTTTGCTGCGTCGAGCCACTTGTCGCCGTATTTCTCCTTGGCATACTTCTCCAGGTCGGCGGACTTCATTACTTGTGCTTGGGTGCCGATGCTGAACAGCAGCATGGCAGCCACTACCATGAGGAATGTTTTTTTCATAGTTTGACAGTTGCTGAAATGATTATTTTTTGTTTTTACTCTTCTTCGGTATCGCCTATTGTCCTGTAGGTAGTATCATAGTCGCTGACTACATGCAGCAGGCTCCTGCTTTGTGCCAGGACACACACTTGGATGGCGGGTTTGACGTATTGCTTTTTCATAATTCGGGTAGTTAAGATTATACAGTGATAAGACCAGTTCCCAGCCTAACTTTGATGACATATTTCATGCCTGCCTCCCAGTTGGCTTCCACAGGAATGTTGATGGTACTCATATTACTTCCGTCCAGTGTGTACGTTATTTCAAGACAAGGTGCAGCCTCTCCCTGCTGAACAGCCGGCTGGGGAATGATGAAAAGACAGCTTTCGCTCTCGCCCTCTGCCGGTGCAGGAATGCGCTGCAGTTCAGTAGTCACATTGATGGGGCTAGAGCTAATGGTGTAGAATGTCGGACTGTTGGGATTGCTGTATTC
Source organism: Prevotella sp. (assembly GCA_024697405.1). Taxonomy (GTDB): domain Bacteria; phylum Bacteroidota; class Bacteroidia; order Bacteroidales; family Bacteroidaceae; genus Prevotella. Next base: position 13,005 of record JAILFU010000148.1, on the reverse strand, counting down.
AACGTTCTGCCAGCCATTTTGCTCAAAGTAATACTTACCCTTGTCCTTGATGTTCTTCAGTTTGATGTCTGTCACGTTTAGTCTGTTGTTCGTGAGTTTCTGGCTAAGCGTTTTCGTCAATTGGAATTCAAACCTCACGGCAGCACAGGCGTGGTGGAAAACGAAGGACAGATTTCCGCTACACTGCCCGTAGCTCTTTGTGGTACTGGCCACGAGTAAATCTTTCTGGTCGAAAGCACTTTGTAGCGCGGTGAATTGAATGTGGGGCGTTGCTTTCTGGAAGGTGCCGTCAGAGAAGGCATAGAAAGGGGTGGGGTCATTATTGTCGGTTCCTCCAGGCCATGTGCTCGGCGTAACGGGCCAAGTGTCGCCATTCTTTTTCACTGTATAATTAGAAGTTGTACTATTATATATACTGCACATCGTAAAACCTGAAAGCGTGGAAGTGTAAGTAATATCTCCTCTTGTCTCGCCCGCTCTTGCCTCTGCTCCTTCCTCTGCCAGAGGCGTCTCGCTAACTTCCACGGTGATGAGCCGTGGGGCCTGTGGTTCGGCTTCAATAGCGTTGCCGTCGTCGTCCGACGAGCAGGCCGTGAACAGGCCTGCCGTCAGGACGCAAGCGAAGAGGGATGGTCTGAAAAATTTCTTGCCTTGCAAGCGGCTGTATGCCGTGCTGTTCTTTGTTGTCATGTTTGTCTTATGCTTAATTGATGATGTTGTTAGAACTCGAATGTGACGGATTGCGGCTCTCCAGTCAGTGTCAGCCGCTTGGCAGCTATGAAGATGCCGCCCCGTTTCTGGCTGTAGTAGCGCAGCTCTCCTCTCTCCCCGGCGCTGTTGGTAAAGACCGTGAAGGGCTGGCCTGCTTTGCCCACGCCACGGCACTCGCCGTCGACGAATACTGCCAGCTGGTCGTTCTCCGTCAGGATGGGGTCGCCGTTGGTCAGGGGGAAAGAGACAGTGACCTTGGTCTTGACAGCATATTTCGTGGCACCGTCCAACAGTGGGGGTGAGAAGTCGTTGTCAATTCCCACATTGCGTTCGTTGAAGAATGTGTTTTGCGGTGTGTCGAGCACGAAGAGCTGCTTCAGCCCTCCGCTGTAGTAGCACAAACGGAAATTATCACCGGACTCTGAAGAGTTGCCATGCACATTGATGACGAAGTAGACCTTCTGTGCATTTCCGCCACGATCGGAGAGCGCCCGACATTCGTCGCCCGCCAACACGGCCATCAGGTCGTCGTCGGTGGAGAAGGGCACCAGCTCATCCTGCAGGCGGAGCATGACAATCATCTTGTTCTCATACTTCGACGGGTCGGGAGCCGCCCACTGGGGGCGCTCCTGACTGTCGCTCATATCAACCTGCCACTGCGGCTGCTGGCTGGCCTGGAACGTAGACGTGCCGGTGAGGCCACCGTTGCCCTTATTGTCATCATCATCATTCGACGCACAGCCCCACGACATAGTGAGCACTGCCGCCATGAACATCGCAACGTGATATTTCATAAAAGCTTTCATTTGACTATTTGTTTCTTACCATTATAAATATACACTCCCTTCCGCGTCGGCTTGCCGTCCAGCTTATAGCCCTCGACGGTGTACCAGCCGTGCTGCGGCAGATTGCCGGGCACAAAGTTGATGGCTGTAGGAGCCATGGGCGAGCCGCTCACGGCGTTACGCTCGTAGACCATCAGCTCGGCGGTGGAGGCAATAATCTCTCCCTCACGCTCGATGGCGAACGATAGCGGAGCTTTCTCGTCACCGGAAATACTGACAGAGAATACCGAGTCGATGGCAGTGGCGGCGCCGCGCAGTTCACCCTCGCTGAAGGCCAGCAGACGGTCGCCCTCCTGCAGCTCCACACCCACAACGCTGGCTGCCAGCGACATGGTGAAGGGGTGAGAATTGAGAATTGAGAATTGAGAATTGAGAGGTGCCTGCGCCACGGTTCCCTCGAAGAAGGTGCTGCCCGGCTCGTAGAACGGATAGCGGAAGCTGGCCTCGCTCTCTGCGTTGCGGTAGAGCATGTAGCCCTCGCCGGGCTTCATATACTGCAAGGAACCTGACCAGTATCCTCCTCCGTTTTCCAGCTCTGTATAGACGGCAAACTGCTCGCGACTCTTCACCACGTCACGGTTGCGGGCCACGCCACTATAGTCGGCCAGGGCCGTGGTCACCGGCAGGTTGATCATGGGCGTGTAGCCGATGTTGTTCCAGCCGTGCTTCACAGTCAGCGTGCGCTGGCTCTCGTCCCTAAGCGGGTAGCCGGGTATCTCTGCGAAAACATAATTATGCACGTAGATGCGATAGCTGCGCTTGGGCGAGATGGTGAGGCTGGACTTATCTACACTCCTGTTTGAGAGCCATGTGCCCAGTTCCTCATTATATATGAACGTGAAGTCGTCGGTGTCGTCGGTAACGATGTCGCCGTTCCTCCAGTCGAACTGGTTAAGCAGCTGATCAGGATTGCGATAGGCGTTGTTGTCGACATTGAACGAAATCCAGTTCCAACCAGAATAGACTTCGATTTGCTGGAAGTAGAGCGAACCGGCCTTCATCAACACGGGGTCGTCGACCGAGCCCACCACCTGGCTGGGTGTGAACGTCACGGTACGGTCGGTCTCCAGCATGAGTATCTGTCCCGTCTGGTTGTGCCACAGCTTGAAGCTCAGCGTCTTGTCGGCCACGGAGGTGCTGTCGAAGACGGTCATGAAGATCAGGCTCTGTGCCGTGTTGGGGTTGTAGCTGACATTGGCCACACCCAGACAGCGACCCTGGGCGTCGAAGGCTCCCACGAAGTCTTCAGCATCGGTCACGATGGCATCGCCAATCTTCACCTGTCCCACCACGTTCATCGAGTAATGCTTCAAGGCGTCATCGACATACCAAACAGGGGAATTGCCCTCCCTGCGGATGGTCAGCGCCAGCGGCTCTGAGAGCCCGTTCTCATCGGTGAGGTAGATGACTTCGTCGTAGGTGCCCACATTCAGGTCGTTGCTAATGCTGAAACGCAGTGTGTGCTCGCCCTTCTGGCCGATGACGTCGGTCAGCTTGTTCACCGTGAGCCATCGCGGCAGGTTCTCCACCGTGTACTGATGCACGGCGCCGCTGGTGTTGGTAATCTTCACATCGAAATCGTATGTCGTGATACCATTATAGACGTGGAAGACCTCTTCCCAGCTCTTGCGCTCCCAGCGCAGCGGGTTTCGGTCGACGAAGAACTCCTGTGTGGCCGGCGATGCCATGTAGTTGCCGTTGAGGTCGGGGATGTCGGTCACGGTGACATAGAGGTTGCGCTTGTTGATGCGTGCGTCCTGCTCGTCGATGTTCACCAGCAGCTGGTTGTCCTTGCCCACGAAGCTGAAGTTGAGGTTGCGCAGCTCCTTGCTGGCCTGCACGGGGGCGCCGTAGGCCCGGTCGATGTGGGCAAGCACCTCGCTGACGGGGTCGACAAAGACGCTGTCATGTTGGTCGGTAGCCTTGCCGTCCATGTCGCGCTTCACCAGCTGGTTCAGGGCGTAGGGCACCAGTTCCAGCTCGTTGTTCTCCTGCCGCTCCTGCTGGTTGAAGCCCATGTAGAGGAGCAGGCCTTTCTCCAGTCCGCTGGGGCTCTTTGTGCTGTAGCGCTTGAGCAGCGTAGGCGGCAGTGCCTGTGCGAAGAGGCACAGCTCGTCGATGCGGCCCGTCAGCGCGTTCTGGCTGTGGAGCGTCTGCACGTCGGCACCTGCCTCGTGCCACACCATGTTGCCCACGTAGAAGTCGTTGCCCTGCATGCCGCCCAGCGTGTCGGTAGGCAGGGTCGAGCGGAGCGTGCGGTCCACCCAGATGTTGGCCAGCTTGTGCGAGCGGTCGACGGTGATGGCGAAATGGTGCCACTCGTCGTCGGCGTATGTCTTGCCCAGCAGCACCTCACGGCCGTTGGTACGGTATTTCAGCTGTCCGCCCTCGAAGCCGATGAAGAACTTGTTGCGGGCGTTGTCGTCGGTCTTGCGTCCTGAGCCGTTGCTCACCAGCGCACCCTGTCCGCGCTCATTGGTCTTGAACCAGAACATCAGCGTGTAGTCCTGCTCGGCACTGCGCTCCATCAGCTGCTGCCGAAGCTGCATGCCTTTCACGGGCCGTTTCTCCTCCCAGTCGAGGCTGAGCGACATGCCTTGCGGCAGTGCCCAGTCGGCTCCGTGCAGCTCGGCGTTGGCGCCCTGTGCCTTGTCCACGGCATACTTGCTCTCGCCGTCGTTCATCGGGTAGTAGTCCACCAGGCCCATCTCATAGCCTGTCAGCAGACGCTTGCCGTAGGTGTTGAGCAGACTCTCGGTCATGGCACGGTTCCACAAGCGGGCTTCCATCATGCGTCCGCTATAGTGGCTGCGGTCATCGATGTCCACCTCGTTGGTGGCGCCGAAGATGAGCGAGCCATAGCCGTTGTAGGTCACATCTTCCTTCGTGCCGATGATGGAGTCGTTGTAGAGCAGGACCTGCTTGTGGTCGTTGTCGAGGATGAGGGCCACCTGCCGCAGCCCGCCCTTCTTCACGGTCTTATCGCTCTCGAAGGAGACATCGTCGACGACAGCTCTCAGATACCAGTCTTTCGTAATCCAGAGCTGCAGGCTGTGGCCGTCGATGCCATGCGAGAAGAGCGGCATGTCGTTCCCCGTGTCATCGGGGGACACCATCAGGTCGATGGTCATGTTCTTGTTGGCGAAGTTGCGGCGGGCGTCGGTCTCGGCATAGCCCTTGCCACTGAAGAGTAGCGACGGCTCCTCGCTGAGCGCCGTCTCGTTGGTCTCGCCGACGACCTCAAAGTTGGTGGCCTGCTGCAGGTAGTTGTGCTCGATGGCCTCGGAGAAGTTGAACACGATGTTCTCGCCCGGGCCGATGATGCCGTCCTTCGGGTCAGGTGCGCCGAAGAGCTGCGGTCGGCGGGTGTCCTTGATGCCTGTGAGCACCTTCGAGTCGCTGGTGATGAAGCTGTTGCCGTTGCGGCAGTAGAGGCGGGCACGCAGGTCGTAGGCCTTCTCCATCACTGTTCCCTCGCCATAGAACTGGGTGACGATGTTGCCGTTCTCAGGAATCATCTCATGGGTGCCGGTGGCTGCCCGGTAGAGGGTGGAGTCGGCATAGAAGGCGCAGAGGTTGGTCCAGTAGTCATCGCCACGGGTCGACTCCTTATACTGGAGCTCTATGTGGTCGAAGTTCTTCTGGTTCTTGTTGAAGCCGCTGATGATGACCGGCAGATACCAGCCGTGCTTCTCATCGAAGGGCGCGTCGGTGTTCATAATCCACTTGTCGCCCGGCGTGGCAATCTCCACATTTCCGGCCGTGCGGAGGAAGTGGACGGAGAAAGCCACCTCCTGCACACACTGCACATCGCCCGGTGAGATGAGGCCTATCTTCAAGTTCTCATAGTCGTATTCCTCGCCGGCCCACACTTCCAGGGTCTTCGTGGTGACCACGCCCGGCACGGCTTGCACGGTCAGGCCGTCGCGTGACAGCGGCAGGCCGTCGACCAGCAGGCGTGCGCCATTCGGATTGGTGGTCTCGTCGAGATAGAGGGTGAAGTACTGCAGGGCGCCGCCGATGGCTTCGGGATGCTCGCTCTCGTTGGTCATGTAGAGCTTGAAGCGGGCGGGTTCGTCGTAGGGCACGCCGCTGATGCTCTGCCTGTCCATCTTGATGACGGGGTTCTCCACTTTCTTCGTGCGCTCGTCGAGCACGGTGCCATTGCGGTAGAACAAGGTTTTCCGCTCGTTCTCCCACGGGCGCACAGTAGCACCGGCACGGGTGCGGTAGACGAAGCTCTTCGGATAGACGAAGTCGCCCTTCTCGTATATTCCCACGCCACGGTCGATGAAATATTTCACATAGTCCACGTTGCGCAGGAAGTTGGTTTCAATGAAGATGTCGCGGTCGCCATTGCTGGTGGCATTGACGGTAGCGTTGTCCTGTGTGTCGATGGTCTTCACGCGGTACACGTCGAAGCTCAGGTGGCTCTTCTTGTCCATCTTGATGGTGAAGCTCTCCTTGCGGTTGTACTTCGAGTCGATGGTCTGCTTCGGCGTGACACCGAAGGACAGTACGGGCGAGAAGTTCAGCTTCCAGGCTGTGCCGAAGAATTTGAACTCCACAATCTTGAACGACCGCTCATCGGTGTTATAGCCGTAGTCATGCTCCGCTTCAGCAGAGGTGATGCCCGTCTTCCCTCCCTTCGTCGTGGCTATGGAGGCAAGGAACTTGGCAGCTACCGGGCCGAGGAATCCTGCGGCCGCCGCAAACACATCGAGGGTAGTCGTCAGTGCCGACGTGTGGTTGTTCACATCGTCCCAGGCAAAGAAGTTGGTGTACATGTTGGTGAAGGGGTCGACGTAGGAGTGCGAGTTCACATAGTCGCTCGAGAAGTCCTCGCTGTAGGTGATAGAACCTCCGCCGTCCATGTCGAAGTTCTTCACCAGCTCTGAGGCTTCTAGCTTCTCCTTCTCGTTCTGCTGGATAATCTGCACCCAGTCGCTCATCAGCTCGCCATAATTGTAGATCTCGTCAGTACGGCTGTCGTCGTTGTCGCCGTTTGGCACCACGATGAGGTAGCTCATGGTCGATTCGCCTTTGTATGGGTGGATGGTGGAATTATAGACATACTCCTTGGTGATGCTGTCGGTGTTCACCGTGCCAAAGAGCTTATGGTCCCTGCCCAGCAGCGACAGATACACACGCTTGCCGGTGGCGTCGGCCAGCGTCTGTGCTTCCTGGCGCGAGCCGGAATAGAGCAGCGAGGTGGCCTGTTCGGCAATGCCCGGAATGAGCTGCTTGACAATATAGGTCTGCGAGTGGATGAAGTTCGACTTGACCGTCTGTCCCAGCCCCACCGCTTCATCACGCACAAGATGGAAGAGGCTGTCTTTCCTGTCATATCCACGGGCTATCTCTACTAGACGCCCTGAGGCCAGCTCTCCTATCTTGTGGCGGAAAGTGCTGTCGGGTATAGCGCGTATGGCTATTGTGGGCTTCAGGAAGATATTGTTCACCACACCCATGTAGAGGTCGGCGTCGGCCCCCACCATTGTGCTGCCGGCATCGGTCGAGATGTCTTCATTGGCAGTCATGGTGTAGGAGAAGGCACGCTGCCCTGTGCCGGAGAAGATGAGGTCGAGCGAAGTGTTGAAGGTGCCCGTAGCATGGTTGATGACGCCTTGGTCTATAGCGAGTGTCACCACGCCGGCATAGCTGTCCAAGCCAGTACCGCCTTTCAGCCCCAGCGTCAGGCCGGCCTTCCAAGCCATATCCATCTGGTAGGCCAGCTTCAGCGTGGTGCCCTTGCTCAGCTTGGCCGACGAGCCGCCTCCGGGCGGGTCGCGCAGCACATCGATGAGTATGGGCGAATCGATGCTCATGTAGTCCTTTGCACCTGCCTTGGTGTACTGGCTCAGCGTATATGCCTTCAGCGGCTCGCCCTCGAAGGTCACGCCGTCGCGCTCCATGGTGAAGGTCACGGTGCTGAGTGCATCCTCGCCCTTCATCAGATAGGGGCGTGTCTCTGCCCGCAGCACATAGTAGCCCTCGCCGTTCTCGTCGAGCGAGAGGGTGTCACGGTGGGTACCGCTGACCAGCCCGTTGCGGATGGTGACAAAGCCGCCGTCAATCTTCACTACGTCAACGGTGTCGCTTTTCACATTATTATTATAATAGTAGCGCTCCACGGCTGAGAGCAGGATGGGATAGCCCCGGTCAGTGCTGAACACGGGATGGCCGAAGGTATACCTCACCTCCAGCGAGTCCTTGCCCTTCCAGGCTTCCTTGTCCTTCAGGTATTCCGCCTTGGGAGCCTGATACACCAGCGGCACTTCGGATTTGGCTCCCACGAGCGACTGTGCCATGTAAGTGCGGTCGCCAAAGTAGTCGAACTTGTCGTAGCACACCTGCTTGCGCTCCAGAAGGACGGGCGAGCGGTAGATGCGGCTGTACTTGGCATGGTATGTCACCGTGGCCTTGGAGAAGTCCTCGCCGACGCGGCTACGCCAGTTGCCCTCTATGATGTCGGTATGCACTGTCAGCGAGTCGGTCAGGTCGATGACGTCGTTGGTCTTGCCCTCCTGGAACAGGGTGGGATAGCCCTCGGCGGTAATCTGCTGAATCTTCCACTTCACGGGCGGCAGCAACACCTGGTACTCGCCGGTCAGCGAGTCGGGCCACACCTCCATGCGGTGGCGGTTAGTGTGCACACGTGTCTTGTACACGTTCTTGTCCAAGCTGCCGTATTTCGGGTGGATGTAGGTGGTGTCGCGCTCGGTGATGGTGCGGTGCACGTTATCGAACACCAGCCACGAGCTGTTGTCGCCCTCCAGGGTGAAGACCATCTTCAGGTTGGCACCCAGGTTGTTGGTCGACAGCGAGTTGTCGAGCGGCAGCTCGCCCTGCACCTTGCCACCGGCCACACGGCCGATGAGCTTCACGCGGGTGTCGTCGTAGAAGTAGACATTGGCCACGTCGACGTCGAAGTTCACATCCTTCTCATTTCCTTTATAGTAGTAACCCTCCTTGTAGAAGTCGTGGCCGTCCATCACGGCCTGGATGACGTGGTTCTTCTTCAGCATGCGGAAGGAGAACTTGCCCTCGAAGTCGCTCTCCACAGGGCCGCCTGCCGAGCGTATCTCCTTGCCGTCGACGAGGAAGCGTGCGCCATGCACGGGGATGCTCGTGCCATGATACATCACCAGGCCCGAGAACTTCACGCCGCTGACGACGGTGAACATGCGTCCCCGCTCGTAGTTCGACTCATAGTCGAAGGTGACGGAGAGGCCATCCTTGCAGTCATCAGACAGGTCGTTGCTGGAGACGCCCGACAGCGTCAGCTGATACTCGCCCTTCTGGTAGCCCCAGTACTCCAGCCCTTCGATGCTGAAGAAGCCAGCCTCGTCGGTGGTGGCTTTGCCGCCCTTCTTCGGGTCGGCTTTGTCGCCATATTGCGAGGCGGTGACGGTGACACCGGGAATGCCCGTGCCGTCGGCGAAGCGCACATAGCCCTCCACCTTGCCGGTCTTCACGCAGCTGCCGGCCACCTCCTCGGTATAAGTCACCTGCTTGCCCTCGCAGTCGTTGTTCGAGCTGACACGGTAGATATAGTCGAAGACGGGCGACACGGTCTTGTCTTCATACTGCGTGTCGATGAGCTGAGTGGCAATGGTCTTCCACTCTTCGTTGGTGGTGACGTTACGGCGCTGCACCTCGAAATAGTCGATGCTGCCCTCGTCCTTCTCCCATTTCAGCAACACCGAGCTTTGCAGCGTCTCGGTGACCAGCGAGTTCACCAGCACCTTGCCCGTGCTCTCATAGTAGAACTGGTCGTCGGGCGTGCTCACGGCGCAGGTGCTGCCGGCGGTAGGCGTGGAGAATGTCACCTGCCTCACGACGGGTCGGCCGTCCTTCCAGCAGCCGTTGTCGGGTGCTGTCTTCGAGTAGGTTCCCTGCTTTTTGCCAAGGGCTGCGCTGTATTTGCAATCCTGGATGATGCCCCAGTGCGGGTCATCGCCCCTGTCACGCATAAAGGTTGCATTGCCATCACTGGCGACGACAAGCAGACTTACAGGATTGAAATAGCAGTTGCTGAACATGCCGAAAGTGGACATGCGGCGCCAGCCCACGAAGCCGCCCCAGTTGGTGGTATTTGCGCCTGAGAGATTGCCGGCAAACATACTGTTGCTGATGCGCAGGCACTTGGTATTGTCGGTGCCGCTGTTCAAGTCGATGATACCCACGAAACCGCCGTGAGAGCCATCGCCATTGACTTTTGACTTGATGGTGATCTCAGACACGCAGTTCTCAATGAACAGTTCGCCGGTAGACAGCGTGCCGACGAGTCCTGAGGAGAACCGCTTTCTGGGGTTGATGGTGCCCGCAGTGGTGAGATTGCAGAACACGGCACCGTTGCCGGCAAAACGGAAAGGCGCCATGTATTCAATGTTGTCTTCCGGCCCGGGATAGAACGACACCGTCAGCTTGTGGCCGTTGCCGTTGAAGTTGCCCTCGAAAGGCTTGTCTTCCTCCACAGCCAAGTATTCCTCAGTATATTTGGGGTTGATGGTAAAATCGTTGCCGAGAATAATGTTCGGCGCATGGCTCTTCCCATTGTAGATTCTGTACGTATAATTGTAGAACTCCTCCAGGCTGCTTATCAGCGCGAAAAGGTTGCCCTCGCCCTGGCCTATGGGCGATGTCTTGCCGTCGACCACGATGCGCAGGGCGTACTTCACACACGAGCGGGTGAGTTCCAGCCCTATCTTCCTAGCCTTGACCTCGGCCGCTGTCAACACGCGGGCAATGCTGTCGACGCGCTGGCCGGCCCGGTTGTAGAGCATCACCTCTACGCGCATCTCGGCGCGCTCGTCCCAGACGTAAGTCACGTTGTCGGCGTTGGGTTCATATTCCCACTTTACCTGAATCTTGCGCTCCCCGACGTCCGTCCATTCCGCCGAGGCATTCTTCGGCCGGAGCAGCGAGAAGGTGTTGAACTGCGGCTGCACGTATGCCAGGGCGGGGTTCTTGGCGGTTCCCCACAGCTGCTGCACGGAAGCCCGCGCCACACGGTAGCGCACCAGGGGTATGCCCAGCCCAGCATCAATCTGCTCTTTGGTAAGCGAGGCGATGAGCGTAGAGTCGATATGCTCATAGTCGGTGGTGGCCGTCTCAAATATCAGCTGGCCAATGCTCACATAGTCGTCCAACTTGCCCGTCAGCGAGCGCTGCACGTCGAACACGTCACCATCGAACATGTCTTCGGCTTTCGGGTCGGTAATCTGCCACTTCAGGTGCACGGCACCCGCGCCGTCGGTGGTTGCCGTGAGGAACTTGGGGCCGTGAATCATGGGCTGCTTGCCCACCACTCTTGTCAACTGGCCTTTCAGCTCCGAGGGCCAGGTGGCATCGGGCAGGTTGCTCTTGTCGATGGAGGCCGACAGCACATTGGCCGTAATCGTCAGGCTGTCGTGGTCCTCGCAGGCCGACAGGAGAAGGAAGGCCGAGTAGGTGTCCTTCCCCAGCTGCTGGCGGGGAAGGGTCTTCCACTCGCCCTCGCCGTTCTTGTATTTCGCCTCCACCCAGTCTATGGCGCGGTCGCTGGCCACGGGAATGCGCACCAGACCGGCCTCCTCAGCCTCCGTGCCGGGTATGCCGTCGTAGGCATCGAGCATGATGTCGTCAAACTCCATCGTGCCGATGTCCTTAATATAGTCTTCACGGGTAGAATTGTCTCTAAGGTATAGCTTCCCTTCGACACACAGCGTCATTTTGGCGCCGGCAAATCTGGGGGGATAATACTAGTCAAACTCCGCATAGCAGTTGTCACTCTTCGAGTTGCGGCTAATGTCGTGGTCTTGCACATCTCCTCCCTTGATCAGGCACAACGGCTTCACATTCGTTTCGTTGGTCAGGAAGAGCAATGTCTCGTCTGGCAGCTTGTTGCTGAACCGTCCTTGGACGTAGGTCTTGTCATTGTCGTAGGAATTCGACTCATGGAAATAGAAGATGTCGGTCCGGTTCCCTTTGCTGTCCTTCAGATAGAAAGTGGAGTAGTCCAGCGTCCGCTTGGCAGTCGGATCGAAGGCCAGGATTTTCAGGTGGATGACACCCGGCCCTTTGGAGTACCAGGAGAACGCCTGACTGGGAGTGTCGAACTGCCCGTTGGCAGCCCATGTCACCTGGGGCGCGGCCCATGCTGCAAAGGTTAGCAGCACCGCCGTCAGCCATGAATGAGTTAATAGTCTTGCTCGTTTTATTGTAAGTAATTTTAGTTCTTATTTTTATTTTATTCCTCAGTCGTGTGGCTTTCTTCTCCAACTTGCGAACCTGCTTATCGGGTTTCCAGTTGGGAAATACGTTGCGCAGGGTGAAACGTCGGGCTTCCTCCTCGGTAAGCGATGTCTGAACAGTCTTCTCGCTCTCTCTTCCAACAATATGTACTGTGTTCGTAGCCGGGGTGAGCGCGTTGCCCTGCAGGTCGACGGTGCCATACTCCCCGAACTCGCATTCCGACGAGCGGATGCTCTTCGGGTCGAAGCGCTCCCACTCCAGCTTCTCCGGACTCTCCAGCACCGTGTTCAACCACACGCAGCGCGGGTGGGTATGCCAGCCGCGAGCCAGGTGGAAGGTTGATACGTTGTTGCGGATGGTGCAGCCGTCGAAGACATACCCCCACCGGGTGGTCGATGTGCGCGGGGCAGCGATGACATTGATGCCGCTGCCGTCGGCATTGCGCTTCTCTGTGACAATGAGGCAGCGATTGAAGTAGACGTCGCCGGCTCCGCAGATGAAGTCCACCGTGCCGTGTATCTCCGAGTCCTCAAAATAGTGCTGGCACTCCTCGCTATTGCTGTAGTAGGTGTCCTGATACGACAGCATACGCACCCGCTTCAACATGGTGCGGTTGCCCTTGTCCTGCCAGCAGACGGCACGTCCCGCATGCCCGGAGTGATAGTAGTCCAGCTCGTTCTTCAGTGTCAGGTCCTGCACGTAGGTATTCATCCCCAGGTTCAGCAGCGTGGCCGTCTTGCCGATGCCCTCCTGCTCTACAGGCGGCGCATTGCGGATGATGGTGCCCTCCATGCTCTCGCCTATCAGGGCAACATTATTCCCCCTAACTGCAGTCAGCACGGTCTCCCCCAGGTCGTAGTAGCCGTTGGGGATGAGTATGTAAAGCCGCTTCGACAGCGAGTCGCGGTTCAGCGAGTCGGCCAATGCCAGCGTCTGTAGCAGACTCTGTGCATCTCCGGCCTTCACGAGGAGGTATCTGTTGCCGCCCCACACTTGCATGTTGGCGGCCAGCAGGAGTAACAAGACGATTCTTCTGATATAGCCCAAATTGTTTAACTTTCTTGCCTATTTACTAAAGTTTCCCACCTTTAGAAAAGCCCAATAAAATAGCGGTTTCTCGAAAATTTGTTGTATCTTTGTATTGGCTAAAAGTACAATAAACACAACGAATTAACAGAAACCGTTATGAATGCAAAATTAGACAAAATCT
>JAILFU010000097.1 GCA_024697405.1 Prevotella sp. | reverse complement strand
GTGAGATAGACAATCTCATCGTTATTGAGGTTGGCAATGCCGCCCTCCACCTTGCGGTAGGGAGTCTGGATAAAGCCCAGCTCATTGATCTTGGCATAGACGCAGAGCGAGGAGATAAGGCCGATGTTCGGGCCTTCAGGGCTCTCAATCGGGCAGAGACGGCCGTAGTGGGTATAGTGCACGTCGCGCACCTCAAAGCCGGCACGCTCACGCGACAAGCCGCCAGGACCCAGAGCAGAGAGACGACGCTTGTGGGTCACCTCGGCCAGCGGGTTCGTCTGGTCCATGAACTGCGACAGCGGGTTCGTTCCGAAGAACGAGTTGATGACGCTCGATATGGTCTTTGCATTGATGAGGTCGGTGGGTTGGAACACCTCGTTGTCGCGGACGTTCATGCGCTCGCGAATGGTGCGGCTCATGCGAGCCAGACCAATGGAGAACTGGTTCGACAACTGCTCACCGACCGTACGCACACGGCGGTTTGACAAGTGGTCGATGTCGTCGACGGCAGCCTTAGAGTTAATCAGCTGGATAAGATACTTGATAATCTCAATAATATCTTCCTTCGTCAGCACGCGAACCTCCATGCCGGTCTCAAGGCCCAGCTTCTTGTTGATGCGGTAGCGGCCCACATCACCCAGGTCATAGCGCTTGTCTGAGAAGAAGAGGTTCTGTATAACCTCACGGGCGCTGGCATCGTCGGCAGGATCGGCATTGCGCAGCTGGCGGTAGATGTAGAGCACAGCCTCTTTCTCCGAGTTACTGGGGTCTTTGGCCAGCGTGTTGAAGATGATGCTGTAGTCCTGAGCAATGGCCTCGTCCTTATGCACCAGAATCGTCTGGGCGCCACTCTCGAGAATGGTCATCATGTTGTCCTCCGTAATCTCGGTCTCACGCTCCATGATGACATCATTGCGCTCGATGGAGACAACTTCACCCGTATCCTCATCGACGAAGTCCTCGTTCCAGCTCTTCAGCACGCGGGCAGCGAGCTTGCAGCCCAGCACTTCCTTCAGCGACTTCTTGTTGACCTTCACCTCCTCGGCGAGGTCGAAAATCTGAAGGATGTCCTTGTCGTTCTCAAAACCGATGGCACGGAGCAGCGTGGTGACAGGCAACTTCTTCTTACGGTCGATGTAGGCATACATGACGTTGTTGATGTCGGTGGCAAACTCAATCCACGACCCTTTGAACGGGATGATACGTGCCGAGTAGAGCAACGTGCCGTTGGCATGTACGCTCTGGCCGAAGAACACGCCCGGCGAACGGTGCAGCTGCGACACGACGACGCGCTCTGCGCCGTTGATGACGAAGGTGCCGTTGGCCGTCATATAGGGGATGGGCCCCAGGAAGACATCCTGGATGGTGGTGTCGAAGTCCTCGTGGTCAGGATCCGTGCAATATAGTTTCAGCTTGGCCTTCAGGGGTACGCTATAAGTAAGGCCGCGCTCCAGGCACTCTTCAATGGTGTAGCGGGGCGGGTCGATATAGTAATCCAGGAACTCAAGAACGAAGTTATTACGTGTGTCGGTGATAGGGAAGTTCTCGGAGAACACCTTATACAGGCCGTCGTTCTTGCGTTCCTCAGGCGGAGTGTCTAACTGCAGGAAGTCTTGAAACGACTTTAACTGCACATCGAGGAAGTCTGGCAGGGGCATCGGATTCTTGACGCTGCCAAAGTTTACTCTGTTGTCTACTACTTTTGACATATTTATATTATTAGAAGAAGTTTGATGACGATAGAAGGTAAGAAGACGAAAAAGGTCAGGAACCCTCTACTGGAGAGTTCCTAACCGAATGCTATAGCCTTGTCCTGAATTACTTCAGCTCAACCTCGGCACCAGCGGCCTCGATGGTCTTCTTCAGGTTCTCAGCCTCGTCCTTCGACAGGCCTTCCTTGATGGTAGCGGGAGCACCGTCAACCAGGTCCTTAGCCTCCTTCAGGCCAAGACCACAAGCTTCCTTCACGGCCTTCACCACCTGGAGCTTAGCGGCACCTGCCGACTTCAGCACCACGTCGAAAGAGGTCTTCTCCTCTGCGGCCTCAGCGGGACCGGCAGCGGGACCGGCTGCCACTGCCACAGCTGCAGCAGCGGGCTCAATACCATACTCGTCCTTCAGGACAGTTGCCAACTCGTTAACTTCCTTCACAGTCAGATTGACCAACTGCTCAGCAATAGCTTTAATATCTGCCATTTCTATTTAAATTTTTAATTGTTTTTACTTTATTACCTATTTATTTTTTCCCTTTACAGGTCGCTTATTATTTGTTACGCTCAGCGATAGCGTCAAGCAGGCCATGGATCTTGCCACCGGCATTCAGTCCAGACATAACGTTCTTGATAGGCGACTGCAGCAGAGCCACAACGTCGGCAATCAGTTCGTTCTTGCTCTTGATGGCCACCAGCTCATCCAGCTTGTCGGCTCCGACAAAGAAGCTCTCCTCAGCGAAGGCACCCTTCAAACCGGGAACTTCCTGCTTCTTGGTCTTATAGTCCTTCAGCAGCTTGGCAGGAGCATTAGCCACCTGTGTGAACATCAAGGCGGTGTTTCCCTTCAGGCAGTCATAAAGAGCCG
Organism: Prevotella sp.; assembly: GCA_024697405.1. Taxonomy (GTDB): domain Bacteria; phylum Bacteroidota; class Bacteroidia; order Bacteroidales; family Bacteroidaceae; genus Prevotella. The sequence continues at coordinate 2,657 of JAILFU010000097.1, read as the reverse complement.
TATAGTCTAACTCAGCATTCTCAAAAGCCTTATGCAGGAGCTTGTTCTTAACGACCAGCAGCTTGATATCGTTCTTGAAGCAGTTGCGGCGAAGCTCGCTTGTCTGCCCGGCATTCAGACCGGTCAGGTCAACCAGATAGAAATGAGGATACTCCTTGAGCATCTCACCCAATTCTACGATGATAGTATCTTTTAATTCCTTTTTCATTTGTCTAATCTTTTAACGAGTTATTCAACTGATTTAGGATCTACCTTGATACCTATACTCATCGTGCTTGAGAGGAAGATACTCTTCACATACGTACCCTTTGCAGCAGCGGGCTTCAGCTTGATAATAGTAGCGATGAACTCCTTGGCATTCTCGTAGATCTTCTCGGGAGAGAAAGTCACCTTGCCAATCGAAGCATGCACAATACCGGTCTTATCAACCTTGAAGTCTATCTTACCCTGCTTCACTTCCTTCACAGCCTTAGCAATATCCATAGTCACAGTACCGCTCTTGGGGTTTGGCATCAGGCCACGGGGACCGAGGATTCGGCCGAGGGGACCCAGCTTACCCATGCACGACGGCATTGTGATAATCACATCAACATCGGTCCAACCGCCCTTGATCTTCTCGATATACTCGTCGAGACCAACATAGTCGGCACCGGCTTCCTTGGCGGCAGCCTCCTGATCAGGAGTACAGAGAGCGAGCACTCGTGTCACCTTACCAGTACCGTTGGGCAGTGATACCACGCCACGAACCATCTGGTTGGCCTTACGAGGGTCTACGCCCAAGCGAACATCGATATCAACTGAAGCCTCAAACTTGGTGGTGGTGATTTCCTTCACCAGTGCAGCGGCTTCTTTCAACGTGTAGGCTTTCCCTGCTTCAACCTTATCAGCTACCAACTTTTGATTTTTTGTCAGTTTACTCATTGTCTTTTAAAATTGAAGTTATTGTTATTTACCAGGGAACTCCCCTTTTACAGTGATACCCATGCTACGAGCTGTACCGGCAATCACTTTCATCGCAGACTCGATTGTGAAGCAGTTCAAATCGGGCAACTTATCCTCGGCGATGGCACGTACCTGATCCCAGGTGACGCTTGCAACCTTTTTACGGTTGGGTTCTGCAGAACCGCCCTTTACCTTGGCAGCCTCGAGAAGCTGAACAGCTGCGGGAGGAGTCTTGATGACGAAACTGAATGACTTGTCAGTGTAGTATGTGATAACGACAGGAAGAACCTTGCCTGCCTTATCCTGGGTTCTGGCGTTGAACTCTTTGCAGAATCCCATAATGTTGATACCCTTAGAACCCAGGGCGGGACCTACGGGAGGAGAGGGATTCGCAGCGCCACCTTTAATCTGCAATTTGATTAATCCAGCAACTTCTTTAGCCATTTCTGTTTATTATTAATAATTGTTGTTATATAAGTCAAGGAGTGGAAGCCTCCTGTGACCGTATATAGAAAAAGGCGTACCGTAACACTATTACGCCCTATTCTTTCTCTACCTGATTGAAGCCTAACTCCAGCGGAGTCTTTCTTCCGAAGATTTTCACCATGACCTTCAGCTTGCGCTTCTCGGCGTTCACCTCTTCGATGATGCCGCTGAATCCGCTGAAAGGACCGTCGGTTACCTTGACTGTCTCGTCAAGAATATACGGAACGCTTGTCTCCTCTGTACGGATGGCCGTTTCCTCTACTGTACCAAGGATGCGGTTGATGTCGGCCTGACGAACGGGACTCGGGGTGTCCATGCCACCTAAGAATCCCAGCACGTTGGGGATATAGCGCAATGTATGTGCTATCTCGTTGTCGAGCTGTGCCTCTACGAGCACATAGCCAGGAAGGAACAGCTTCTCCTTCACAACACGTTTGCCGTTGCGGAGTTGGGCGTATTTCTCTGTAGGCAGCAGAATCTGACCGACATGGTCGGCCAGTGTCTGGTTGTTTCTCATCAATGCCTCCAGATATTCCTTGACCTTAGCTTCTTTTCCGCTAACGGCTTTCAGAACATACCACTTCATTCCTGTCTCTGCCATCTCTCCTGTTGCGAATTAGCCTGGGTAAAACAGTATCATTACGTTGTTAAACACCATGTCCATGACCCATACGATCACAGCAATAATCAGAGAAGCGGAGAGCACAACGACTGCACTCTGCGTCAGCTCCTTATAAGTGGGCCAAGTTACTTCATGTGCCAGCTCTTTGTAGCACAGCTTACAATAGTTTATGAATTTCTTCATCGCTTGTTCTTATTTTTGCACGGGAAGGAGGACTCGAACCCACGACCCTCGGTTTTGGAGACCGATGCTCTACCAACTGAGCTATTCCCGTAAGTAAGCCCCCACCCGTAAGCGGGGGCTTGGTTTTGTATGTTGTCCTGTTTGTTGCGACTTAGTCGCAATATACTGGACGATTAGTCTTCAAATACCTCGGTAATCTGACCAGATCCTACGGTGCGACCACCCTCACGGATAGCGAAGCGCAGACCCTTGTTCAGAGCAACGGCGTAGATCAGCTCAACGTTGATCTCCACGTTGTCACCAGGCATCACCATCTCAACGCCTTCGGGCAGAGAAATCTCACCCGTGCAGTCCATGGTGCGGAGGTAGAACTGAGGACGATACTTGTTGCCGAACGGAGTGTGACGGCCACCCTCTTCCTTCT
>JAILFU010000065.1 GCA_024697405.1 Prevotella sp. | reverse complement strand
GGTCGCCTACCCGTAGCCTTTCCCCTCCCCTCAAGGGGAGGGGTAGGGGTGGGGTCTCTAACTACCTTTCAGCGAATCTTTCATCGGCTAATCGAACTCCGGGGAAAAGTTACAAACCCCACCCCTGCCCCTCCCCTGTGTAGGGGAGGGGAGTGGCTACCGCTGGAGAAGATGTTATGGGTCAACTGCTATATTGTTGCCTTAAAAAAACTTAAAAGATGGGCTGTCTTAGCCGTAGTTGTTGGGTATGTCAGGGATTATGCGTACCTTTGCAGCCCGAAACGGAAAAACGCTCTGCTGTTGAGCAAATGACTCTTTAGCAGCAGGCGGAAAACATGAATAACAAATAATAATAAGTAAAAAAACAATGAGTCAAAAAATTCGTATTAAGCTGAAGAGCTACGACCACAAATTGGTCGACAAGTCAGCAGAGAAAATCGTGAAGGCCGTGAAGGCCACGGGTGCTATCATCAGCGGTCCTATCCCCCTTCCCACACACAAGCGTATCTTCACCGTCAACCGCTCGACCTTCGTCAACAAGAAGGCACGTGAGCAGTTCCAGCTGTCAGACTACAAGCGTCTGATTGACATCTACAGCTCGACCGCAAAGACCGTCGACGCCCTGATGAAGCTCGAGCTCCCCAGCGGCGTGGAGGTTGAAATCAAGGTATAGTAACAGCCTGTACAGGCAATGTTTCACAAAACGGGACTCCAATCTTCCTTGGGTCCCGTTTTTTAATCGTTTTGACGATGGAAACTCAACACACTGCCAAAGGAAAGCAAATCGTGGAGTGCGTCCCCAACTTCAGTGAAGGGCGCGACATGAACGTGATAAACCAGATAGCCGATGCCGTAAAGTCGGTGGAGGGCGTCATGCTGCTGAATGTCGATCCGGGAGAGGCCACCAACCGCACCGTCTTCACCTTCGTGGGTGAGCCTGGGCCGGTGGTGGAGGCTGCCTTCCGTGCAGCGGCCAAGGCTGCCGAGCTGATTGACATGCGCCAGCACCACGGAGCACACCCGCGCGTAGGCGCTACCGACGTGCTGCCGCTGGTGCCTGTGGCAGGCATCACGCTGGAGGAGTGTGCCCGGCTGGCACGCCGGCTGGCAGAGCAGATGGCCGACGGGCTGGGCATCCCCTGCTACTGCTATGAGGCGGCGGCCTATAAGCCCGAAAGGAAGAACCTGGCCTTCTGCCGGCGTGGTGAGTACGAGGCCCTGAAAGAGAAGCTGACAACGGAGAGCCGCATGCCCGACAAGATGCCGGCCGACCTGAGCCGTGCCTGGCGCACGGGGTGTTCGGTAGTAGGGGCACGCGACTTCCTGATAGCCGTCAACTTCAACCTGAATACGACGTCGACACGCATAGCCAGTGCCATCGCCTGCGACGTGCGTGAGAAAGGGCGCCCCCTGCGCGATGCCGTCAGTGGCGAGCCTAAGAAGGATGCCGACGGACAAGTCATCATGCAGCCGGGCACGCTGAAGAGCACGAAGGCCATTGGCTGGTATATTGACGAATATGGCATTGCCCAAGTGTCGATGAACCTGACGAACCTCAGCATCACCCCGCTGCACGTGGCTTTCGACGAGGTGTGCCGCTGCGCGCTGAACCGTGGCGTCGGCGTGACGGGCACTGAGATTGTGGGACTCGTTCCCAAGCAGTCGCTCATCGAGGCTGGCCGCTATTTCCTGCAGAAGGAGCACCGTTCTGCCGACTTGCCTGAGGAGGAGATTGTAGGCATCGCTGTCAAGAGGATGGGGCTGGACGACCTGAGACCGTTCAACGTCCGTGAGAAGGTGATTGAGTATCTGCTGGAGGACAGGGACGGCGCAAAGTCTGAAGTTCAAGGTTGACGGGCCTCCTAGTATGAAGATGATATCGCGCGAGAAGGAAATATACAGGGTTACGCTGGTGGGCAGTGCAGGCAATGTGGCACTGCTGGCCTTCAAGTTCGTTGCAGGCATATTGGGCCACAGCTCGGCGATGATGGCCGATGCTGTGCACTCGCTCTCCGACTTCCTGACCGATATTGTGGTGCTGGTCTTCGTGGGCATCAGCGCGAAGCCGCAGGACACGTCGCACGACTACGGCCACGGGAAGTTCGAGACCTTCGCCTCGTTCCTCATCGCCCTTGCCTTGGTGGGGGCTGCCACGGGCATCGTCGTCTCGGGCGGCGTGAAGCTGCTGGCGTGGTGGGGGGGCGACGAGTTGGAGGCTCCGGGGTGGATAGCGCTGTGGGCCGCCTTGCTGTCGATAGCGGTGAAGGAGCTGCTCTATCAATATACTGTGCGGAAGGGGCGGAAGCTGAACTCGCAGGTGATGATAGCCAACGCGTGGCACCACCGCAGCGATGCCCTGTCGTCGATAGGTGCCGCCATCGGCATTGGCGGTGCCATCTGGCTGGGCCGCCGCTGGACGGTGCTCGACCCGCTGGCCTCCATTGTCGTAGGCCTGATGCTGGTCAGGGTGGCGTTGCAGCTGATGAAGGTGAGCGTGGGCGAGCTGACGGAATGCTCGCTGCCAGCCGAGACGGAACAGGAGATAGTGGATATCATCGGCGAGTTTCCCGACGTGCAGGAGCCGCACAACCTGCGCACCCGCCGCATCGGCAGCCGCATTGCCATTGAGGTGCATGTCCGCATGGACGGCAACCAGCCGCTACTGGCCGTTCACGAGCGTGCATCGGCCATCGAGCGGAAGCTGAAGGAGCACTTCGGCGAGAGGACCCATGTCACCATCCACATGGAGCCGATTAAAAAGCAAGATACTTTGTGAAACCCAGCAGGAAGCGGTGGCTCAGCACGTGTTGCTTCAGATTGTTCACCTGTAGCTGCTGGTAGTCTCCCAGATAGCCCACGTGCAGCGACAGCCGCCGCCCCAGGCTATGGCTGAAGGTGAGCAGCTGGCGGAAGGAGGGCTGGGAGACAAAGGTGGTGGGCACTACGTTGTGGTCGTAGTTGCCCTGTGCGAAGATTTCGTAGTATGACTGTCCGTAGTTCGGGCTGAATGCCACGCCCAGGAGCGGCACGTCCAGCTCGTAGCGCACGGCACTTTCCCTTGCGAAGAGTTTGAAGTGGTAGGTGGCAGCGGCCGATGGCATGAGTTGCAGGGAGAGCCGTGCCTGTGCGGGGTTGTTGGTGTTGCGGGTGTTATAGATGAAGCCGATGCCGGCATTCAGCAGTCCGCCGGCCTGCAGATGCAGCCGGTCGTCGAAAAGGCTCCAGCGGCGATAGCGCCCCAGGTAGAGGTTGTAGGAGCCCTCCATTGTCGACTCGTGGTCGGCGCGGTCCTTGCCGAGCGAGAGGTGCAGCTGGTTCTGTATGAGGGTCGACCATGCCCGAGGGATGAATGCCGGCTGGCCGTCGCCATCCTGCTTCTCCACTTTCAGCATGGGGCGGTGCTCGCTGGTGGAGAGGAGCGTCAGTCCGCTGCCCTTGAACTTCTCCTGCGAGAGGTAGGTGTCGAGGATGTTGCCCGGCCCGAAGCCCAGGTAGTAGGCGGTTTGCGCCCCTGCGGGGCTAAATGATAAATGATAAATGATAAATGATAAAGCTATGAGCCACTTTCTCACGCTGGCGTTGTTTTTTCTCTCTTTCTTCATTGCTGGTACCTCCTCTCTAGTATTCGTCGTCAGGGAAAAGGTTGAGCTCAAGTGATGCCCCTCGCTTAGCAGGCGCTTCCGGGCGTGCCGCAGGCTCTTCGGGGGAAGAAGCGGGTGCCTTTGGTTGCGCCGCAGACTCTTCGGGGGATGTAGCGGGTGCCTCCGGTAGCGCCGTCTCCTCCTCGGGTGAGGCCGTGTCCTGACTCAGGACGTCCTCCTCTGGTGAAGGAGTCGCTTCCTGGCTCTCCGTGGCTTCCGTAGCCTCTTCTTCAGGGAAGCGTTGCGGCTCCAGCTCGGTGATGCTCTCTATCTCGTAGGTGGAGATGCGCTTTCCCTTGGCCTTGAAGCCCTTCACGGCGATGAACTGCTCGGCGTCGATGTCTTCATCCGGGCGGAAGTCGTCCTTGCCGCCATAGCTGACGTGGATGAGGGGGTAGACCTGGTCGCTGAGCAGCACCAGCTTCGACGAGGGGTTCTCGCCCAGGAAGTTCTGCTTGCGCTTGGCAGCCTCCATGAGGAAGCGCTTCAGGTAGGGGTAGCCCTGGTTGTCGGCATCGAAGAGCACCGCTGTCCACACCTTGTCGGCCTGATATTTCTCCAGGCGCAGAATCTGGTCCTCGTAGTGGTTGTTGGCGTCGAAGTTCGTCAGGTAGAAGTCGCCGTTGGGCAGGATGACGAGTATCTGGTCGTCGTCGAAGAACTCGCCTAGCAGCCGTCCGTGCTCGTCGTAGTTCAGACGGTTCACGTCGGGGTCGAACCACACCTTGCGGCCGCCCAGGGTGGAGCGTCCCTGGCTCTTCAGCGTGATGCGGTGCACAGGCTTCTTCGTGAGCAGATTGCCCTTCGAGGCCCGGCCCTTGATGATGATGTCGGCAAAGCTGCGCTCCAGGAAGATGTTGGCACGGGCATTGGCAGCCTGCACGCTGGCGTCGAGGGTCACCTTGATGACTTCGGCCTCGCCGTTGGGGTTGGCGGTGAAGTACATCACCCGGCTTCCCGGCGTGCCCTGCGTGAGGTCGTTCTCGCGGTCGCGGGTGATGCCGGTGATGTTGAATCGCTTCATGTAGCAGGGGCCGTTCTTGCCGTCGCGGTACACCACATTATATATTGTGCGCGAGTCGCTCTTCTTAAACACGGCGACGTAGAGGATATTCTTTCCCACGAAGAGCTTCTCGGCCACGCGCACCACCTTGTATTTGCCGTCGCGGTAGAAGATGATGATGTCGTCGATGTCGGAGCAGTTGCACACGAACTCGTCCTTCTTCAGCCCTGTGCCGATGAAGCCCTCCTGGCGGTTGACGTAGAGCTTCTGGTTGGCCTCGGCCACCTTCGTGGCCTCGATGGTGTCGAAGTTCTTGATTTCCGTCAGCCGTGGGTGCTGGCTGCCGTATTTGTCCTTGAGGAACTGGAACCACGAGGCCGTCACCTCCACCAGGTTGGCCAGGTCGCGGTCTATGTCCTCTATCTCGGCCTTGATGCGTGCCATCAGCTCGTCGGCCTTCTCCTTGTTGAACTTCAGTATGCGCTGCATCTTGATTTCCAGCAGGCGCAGGATGTCGTCCTTCGTCACCTCTCGGACGAGGGTGGGGTAGTAGGGGGTGAGGCGGTCGTCGATGTGCTCACACACCTTGTCCACATTGGGTGCCTCTTCGAATTTGCGGTCTTTGTAGATGCGCTCCTCGATGAATATCTTCTCCAGGCTCTGGAAATGCAGCTGCTCCAGCAGCTCGTTCTTGCGTATTTCCAGCTCCTGACGTATGAGGTCCTTGGTGCGCTCGGTGTTGTGGATGAGCAGGTCGCTGACGGTGAGGAACTGCGGCTTCTGGTCCTTGATGACGCAGCAGTTGGGCGAGATGTTGATTTCGCAGTCGGTAAAGGCGTAGAGGGCGTCGATGGTCTTGTCGCTCGATACGCCTGGCATCAGGTGGACGAGAATCTCTACCTGCGCCGAGGTGAGGTCGTCTACGTGGCGTGCCTTGATCTTGCCTTTCTCTATGGCTTTCTTGATGCTCTCAATCAGGCTCTCCACCGTCTTTGAGAAGGGAAGGTCGCGGATGGCGAGCGTCTTCTGGTCGAGCTTCTCAATCTTGGCGCGCACCTTCAGCACGCCGCCGCGCTGGCCGTCGTTGTACTTCGAGACGTCGATGCTGCCGCCCGTCTGGAAGTCGGGGTAGAGGTGAAACTCCTCGCCGTGGAGGTAGCTGATGGCGGCGTCGCAAATCTCACAGAAGTTGTGGGGTAGAATCTTTGACGACAAACCCACGGCGATGCCCTCGGCGCCTTGTGCCAGCAGCAGCGGATACTTCACGGGCAGCGTGATAGGCTCTTTGTTGCGGCCGTCGTAGGAGAGCTGCCACTCGGTGGTCTTCGGGTTGAAGACGGTGTCGAGTGCAAACTTCGACAGCCTGGCCTCGATGTATCGTGGGGCGGCGGCCCGGTCGCCCGTGAGGATGTTTCCCCAGTTGCCCTGCGTGTCGATGAGCAGGTCTTTCTGTCCCAGCTGCACCAGGGCGTCGCCGATGCTGGCGTCGCCGTGGGGGTGGAACTGCATGGTGTGCCCCACGATGTTGGCCACCTTGTTGTAGCGGCCGTCGTCCATGCGCTTCATGGAGTGCAGGATGCGGCGTTGCACAGGTTTCAGGCCGTCCTCGATGTGGGGCACGGCTCGCTCCAGAATCACGTAGCTGGCATAGTCGAGAAACCAGTTCTGGTACATGCCGCTCAGGTGGTGTACGGCGGCGGCGTCGAAGCGGTTCACGGGTTTGTAGTCGGAATGGCCCTCTGTCTGTGCCTCCGGCTCGCTCACTTCCAGTATCTCGTCGTCTTTTATCTCGTCGTCCTTTATCTCGTCGTCCATGAAAGCAGGTAGATTATTTTGGCGTCATCATTTCAGGTTGCCCAGGATGTCGCGGGTAAGCTCCTTGGTGATGGTGCGTGTGGCGGCGCTGGTGGCGTTTTTCACCACCCGGCCTGTGGTGGAGGTAGTGCTCTTGGTCTTCTTTCCCGTCACCTTGTTGCTGACCCAAGTGCCGAGGATGGTGGCGAAGGTTGATGTCACGGCAGTGAGGATGGCCTTCCACACCTTGCTGATGATGCCCGCCTTCTTCTTGCCGGTCTTCTCTTCCTTTTCGGCAGCTTTCTCGGCTTTCTCGGCCTCTAGTGCTGCGGCAGCCTCTTCGTTTTCGCGTGTCAGCTGTTCGTAGGCGCTCTCTCGGTCTACCATCGTGTCGTATTTCCCGTAGACTCGGCTCTGCTTGATGATGTCGAGCCGCTGTCCCTCGGTGATGGCGCCTATCTGGCTCAGGGGGAACAGCACCTTGGCACGCTGCACCACGCTGGGAGCACCCTTCTGGTCGAGGAAGGAGACGAGGGCCTCGCCCGTCTCCAGCTGCATGATGGCCTCGTCGGTCTTGAACTCAGGGTTCGGCCGGAAGGTGTCGGCGGCGGTCTTCACGGCCTTCTGGTCTTTCGGTGTGTAGGCGCGCAGGGCATGCTGCACGCGGTTGCCCAGCTGGCCCAGGATGACGTCGGGGATGTCGCTGGGACTCTGGGTGATGAAGTAGATGCCTACGCCTTTCGAGCGGATGAGGCGGATGACCTGCTCTATCTTGTCGAGCAGGGCCTTGCTGGTACCCTCGAAGAGCATGTGGGCCTCGTCGAAGAAGAAGACGAGCTTGGGCAGCTCCAGGTCGCCCACCTCGGGCAGCTTGGAGTAAAGCTCGGAGAGCAGCCACAGCAGGAAGGTGCTGTAGAGCTTCGGCTGCATCATCAGCTTGTCGGCAGCCAGCACGCTCATCACGCCCTTTCCGCCTTCCGTCTGCATGAGGTCGTAGATGTCGAACGACGGCTCGCCGAAGAAATGCTCTGCCCCTTGAGCCTCCAGCTGCAGCAGGGCGCGCTGGATGGCTCCCACCGTCTGTGCGGAGATGTTGCCATACTTAGTGGTGTATTCCTTGGCGTGCTGCGACACATAGTCGAGCATGGAGCGCAGGTCTTTCAGGTCGAGGATGAGCAGGCCACGGTCGTCGGCTATGCGGAAGGTGATGTTCAGCACGCCGTCCTGTGTCTCGTTCAGCTGCAGCAGACGGCTCAGCAGCTGCGGCCCCATCTGGCTGACGGTGGCTCGCATGGGGTGCCCCTGCTCGCCGAAGACATCGTAGAAGCGCACGGGGCAGGCCTGGAACTGCGGGTTCTCCAGCCCGAACTCCGGCAGCCGCTTCTCTATGAAGCCGCTCATCTTGCCCGCCTGCGATATGCCGCTCAGGTCGCCTTTCATGTCGGCCATGAAGCAGGGCACGCCGGCCTGGCAGAACGACTCTGCCATCACCTGCAGCGACACCGTCTTTCCCGTTCCGGTGGCTCCGGCTATCAGTCCATGGCGGTTGGCCATCTTTCCAATAATACTCAGTGCGCCTTCCGCGCAGTGGGCGATATACAGCCCGTGTTCCTTGTCGTACATAATGGTTCGGTATTTATAGTTTTATGCAAAGTTAACGATTCCGAGGCAAATGGCAAGCGAAACAGCCCAACTTATAATAAACTTTAACTTTCTTATTTCTCCAGCTGGCCGTCAAAGCTAATCGGGTCACGGTGAAGTGAGCGTACGCGGATGTGGGCCTGCCCGGTGTCATAGAGTTCTATATAATAGTTGTACATGTCTTCTTGCGTCTTCACTTTCAGCTCTATTTCCGAGACGTGCGCCTTGCTGTTGTCTACCTTGTAGTCGATGACGGGTACCTCGATATTCAGCCCCTGCGAAGGTGAGGCCATCGGTGCCAGATGAACCTGTCCAAGATAGGGCAGATAGCTCTGCAGCGTGTCGCCCCGCAGCTCTAGGAAGAAATCGGACGTCACCCTCCGTGCACCGTAGCGTAGTGCATTCATCGACGACACGTCGACATGCCACCGTCTCTTCGCCACCGCCTCGCTCACTGCTTTCTGCATTGCTGCTTTCTGCTCGGCCCGCTCCTGTTGGGTGGCACAGCCCAGAAGCGCAAGCACCGCAAAGGTCATCAGATACTTTCTCATGGGGAAAAGGTTTTTTAGCGGAGTCTCATTTGAAAAGATGCTGTGCGAACTCGTGCAGCGACTTGCGCCACACCTGCCACTCATGGTCGCCGGGATAGGAGTTGAAGCGTACCTCCACGCCGCCGTCGCGCATTTTCTTCACGATGTTGCGTGTGTATTCTATGCGCGGGTCCTGCTCGCCGCAGCTCAGGAAGAACACGTCGAACTGCTGGTTGAAGGTCTTCGTGTCGGTCAGCATGCCGGGAACCTCTTTCTCCAGGTCGAAGTCCGATGCTCCGCGAATGCCGCCGAACATGCCCGTTGAGAAGACGCCGACGTTGGCGAACACCTCTGGGTCGCGCAGGCCGATGTAGAACGACTGGCCGCCGCCCATCGACAGTCCGCACATCGCCCGGCTCTTGCGGTCTTTCTTCACCCGGAAGGTCTTCTCGACGAAGGGAATCACGTTCTCAAGCAGTTCGCTGCGGAAGGTCTGCATGCCCTGCCAGCTATAGCCGCCACCGCCGAATCCGCCACTGGTTGAGCGCACATTACTGTTTGCGCTCACCACAATCATCGGCACGGCCTTGCCGGCGGCAATCAGGTTGTCGAGAATCTGCGCCGTGCGGCCCTGCTCCATCCATCCGCGATGATCCTCACCGCCGCCGTGCTGGATATACACCACCGGATAGGCCTGCTTGCCCTCGTCGTAGCCGGCTGGCGTGTAAACCATCAGCGGGCGCCAAGCCTCTTCCACCTTAGAATAATAATGCAGGGTGCGCACCTGACCGTGGGGCACATCGTGCACCTCGAAGTCGCCTATGCCCGGCTCCACAATGTCGATGGCACTCGACCAGCGGCTGCAGCCGTAGAACGACTGGCTGGCAGGGTCGGCCACCGACACGCCGTCGACAATCAGCGAATAGTAGTGGAAGCCAGGCACCTGCGGCTTTGTGGTCACAGTCCAAGTGCCGCCCTGAGCGCCGCCGTTGCCCTCGTTCCTCTCCATGTCGTACTTCGTGCCGCCCAGGTCTATCTGCACGCGCTGTGCCTGCGTGGCGCTGACGCGGAACATCACGCTGTTGTCCTTCAGCACACGCGGATAGCCGTTGCGGTTGATGTTTGTCACTGGGGAGTACGACCCTTCGGGCATCTGCTCCCTGCGGAAATTTCCGGGTCCCGGCTGGTTTCCCTGCGCTGCGACCTGCGTGCAGCAGATGGCCGTCAGCATTGCGGCCAGTATCGTTTTGGTGGTACTCATGTCACAACAACTTTTTTTCCTGTCGTTTACGGGTGCACCAGGGTGCCAATGTCTTCGCCCTGCATCACCTTCATCAGGTTGCCCACGACATCCATGTTGAAGACGTAGATGGGCAGGTTGTTGTCCTGGCACATGCAGATGGCCGAGAGGTCCATCACCTTCAGGTTGCGGTTGAGCACCTCCTGGTAGGTGATGTCACTGAACTTAGTGGCCATGGGGTCTTTCTCCGGGTCGGCGGTGTAGACACCGTCCACGCGGGTGCCCTTCAGCATCACGTCGGCCTCTATCTCCACGCCGCGCAGGCTGCTGCCCGTGTCGGTGGTGAAATAGGGCGAGCCGGTGCCTGCCGAGAAGATGCACACATAGCCGTCCTTCATGGCGTCGATGGCCTTCCACTTCGAGTAGAACTCGCCGATGGGCTCCATGCGGATGGCCGTCAGCACCTTGTTCTTAACCCCCACGGCGTCGAGGGCCGACGAGAGTGCCAGCGAGTTGATGACCGTGGCGCACATGCCCATCTGGTCGCCTTTCACGCGGTCGAAGCCCTTCTTCGAGCCGCTCAGTCCTCGGAAGATGTTGCCGCCGCCGATGACGATGCCAATCTCCACGCCCAGGTCGTGCACTTCCTTAATCTGGCGGGCATAGTCGCCCAGCCGCTCGGGGTCTATGCCGTGCCCCTGCTTGCCCATCAGGCTCTCGCCCGAGAGCTTGAGTAGAATACGTTTGAATCTTGCCATATACTTTAATTGTTAAATGATGAATTGTATCTCCTTGAATCCGAACCGCTCTTCCCGTTCCTTCTGGCCGTCGCGGGAGAGCAGCACCAGGGTGCCGTCGTCGTCTACGGTTTTCAGCACGTATGGCCGTGGCTTTCCCTGTGGCCGTCTGAACAGGTGCTCCCTTCCGTCCTTGCGGTAGAGCCGGGCCCTGTATCTCGTCCGGATAGCGGCCCATTGTCCGTTCTCCACCATGCCCATATAGTCCTCCAGGTGAAGCACTATGCGTTGCAGCAGCTCATCGAGGCTTATCCCGTGCCCTGCAATCTGACTCAGCGACACGGGATTGGGCGCATCGCTGTGAAACTCGCGCTGGTTCACGTTGATGCCCGTGCCGATGATGCAGTCCTTGATGTGCTGCCCGTGGAGGCTGGTCTCAATCAGCGTCCCGGCCATCTTGCAGTCCTTCCAGTAGATGTCGTTAGGCCACTTGATTGTCACGTCGGCCACATAGTCGGACAGCGTGTCCCTCAGTGCCAGGGCGTTGGCCATGGAAAGGATGAACTGGTCGGCTGCCGCCACCTCCCTGGGGTGGAGCAACAGGGAGAACAGCAGGTTCTGCCCTCGTTCGCTCTCCCAGCTGTTGGTGCCGCAGCCGCGTCCCGCCGTCTGGTAGTCGGCCCACACCAGCAGGTCGCGCCCTTCGCCATGCTCCTTCAGCCATCGGTTGGTGGAGTCGGTCTCGTCGATGTGTATCGTCTCAAATGCTGCCATAGCCTCTGCCGCTGCCGTCCCGGCGTCGGGGCGTTTTCCCTTGCAGGCGCTGTCTTTTTAAATATGATGTGCAAAGGTACAAAAAAACGGGAGCAAAACAAAAGAAATTCATTTCTTTTTTGATAATTCCGAAACAATTCGTATCTTTGCAGCCGTCTTTTCGTTAAACGAAAGCAAACCTTTCCCCTTCCCTTCGGGGCGATTTGTCATTAAGCGGAGAAAACCATCAAGCGGGGGTGGGGTATAGCATCCAAACGTGCATTCTATGAAAGAAATTGAAGTTGTGGCAGCAATCATCCGCAGGCGAGGTCAGGTCTTCGCCACTCAGCGGGGATATGGCGAGTGGAAAGACTGGTGGGAGTTTCCTGGCGGAAAGATGGAGCCTGGGGAAACGGCTGAGGAGGCGCTGAAACGGGAGATTCACGAGGAGCTGTCGACGGAAATCAACGTAGATGCGTTTCTCTGCACCGTGGAGTATGACTATCCGAAGTTCCATCTAAAGATGCACTGCTACCTCTGCTCATTGCTGCAGGAGGCGCTGCATCTGAACGAGCATGAAGCTGCCCGATGGCTCTCGACAGACGAATTGGGCAGCGTCAGGTGGCTGCCAGCAGACAAGGAAGTCATCCGTGCACATTCATTGGTATAAAAACTTCTGCAGGTCGAAAATATTAGCCCCAAGCGATATGGACAAAATCTCTCCCGAACAGCGGCATGCCAACATGGCGGCCATACGGTCGAAAGACACGAAGCCGGAGCTGATAGTGCGGCGTGGGCTGTGGAAGAGGGGATTCCGCTACCGGCTGAACCACAAGCGGCTGCCGGGGCATCCCGACCTGGTGCTGAGGAAGTACAGGACGTGCATCTTCGTCAACGGGTGCTTCTGGCATGGCCACCACATCCATTTGCCATCCGACGATCTGCCATCTGCTATCGAGAACACGGCGTGCTGCAAGATTCCTAGGACGAACAGGGCGTTCTGGGTGGCGAAGATACGCAGAAACAAGGAGCGCGACAAGGAGGAGCAGCGCAGGCTGACGGCGATGGGCTGGCACTGCATCACCGTATGGGAGTGCGAGCTGAAGCCGAAGAAGCGGGAAGAGACGCTCGCCTCGATAGCCTTCACGCTGAACCACATCTGGCTGCAAGACCATCAGGCCAAGACTGCGATGGAGCGAGCGCAGAACGGAGCTTGCCCCGACTCTGCCGAGCGTGAGCAGGCTCGGACGAAGTTCAAGGCCGTGGCCTATCCGAAGCTGGAGGAAGAGGACAGCAGCATGCCCATGGCCGCAGAAGAGCAGGCGTGACAGTAGCCGGCAGCCCCGTGCAGCGGCGGAAGCTAAAGGTCAATGCGCAGGCATAGCATGGTCAGGTCGTCGTTTGGCTCCTCACCGTTACGGTGTCTCTCCACCTCCTCACGCAGAACCTCTATCACCTGCCGGGAATTCCTGAACTGCGTGCGGCGCAGCGTTTCCAGCATTCGCTCTTCGCCAAACTGCTGCAGGTCGGCGTTTTCTGCTTCCGTCAGCCCGTCGGTATAGACAAACAGCGGGCGTCCCTTGATGCTTTCTATCTCCTCCTCCTCAAACACCAGGTCGGGCCACAGCCCCACCGGTGCATTAGGAATAATCTCCAGGAGGGTGCCACCTACAGCATCGCCTCCCAACACGGGGGGATTATGTCCCGCATTGCAGAACACCAGCCGCCCTGTCGACAGGTTGAGCAGGCCGATGAACATGGTGACGAACATGCCGTGCGTCACTTTCTCGTCTGTCATCTCCGCATTGATGCACTGGGCTATCTGGGCAGGCTGTTTCTCCTGCGTGGCCAGCGAGTGGAAGAGACGTGTGGTCTGGGCCATCACCAGCGAAGCCGGCACACCCTTGCCCGAGACGTCGCCCACGCAGAAATAGAGACTGTCGCCAAGTAAGACGTAGTCGTACAGGTCGCCGCCTACCTCCCTGGCAGGCTGCATAGAGGCATACAGGTCGATGCCTGGCCGGTCGGGGAACACGCTGGGCACCATCGACTTCTGTATCTCGCGCGCTATCCTCAGCTCGCTCTCTATGCGCTCTTTGGCCGCCGTCGTCTTGTCCAGCTGGTCGTATGCCGTCTGCAGCTCGTTGAAGGTAGCCTGCAGCCGCCGTTGTGCCCTGCGCCGATAGAGTATGTAGAAGATGAAGAACGACGTGACCAGTAGCGACACCGCAACCGTTCCCAGCAGCCGCTGGCGCGACAGGTTGGCCTGGTGGTGAGCTATCTCCGTCTCCTTCTGATGCGTCTCGTAGACGATAGCCAGCTCGGCGGCATCGCTGAGCTTGGCACGCTCAATGGCCGAGTCGAGCACTTCGAAGGCATGGGTGGCCACCGCCAGAGCCGAGTCCTTGCGCCCCGCACCCACATTGGCCTGGAACTTACGTGCCAGGAAACCTCGTATGTTGTCGAGCGAGTAGTCAATGCCCCACTCATTGAGCACCTCGTCCAGCTCACGGTAGTTGTCGGCCGCCTCCTCATAGCGCTTCGCCTTCACCAGATAGGCCGTAGCGTCGATGCGCCCGTAGCTGCTCTGGCCGTAGCTGCTCGCCTCGTAGGCTTTATATGCCGCCGCCGCCTCCTCGGCCAGCCCCAAGGCCTGTAGCGCAATGGCATATTGCAGGTTCAGACGTGTGTGGACATGCTCGGCAAAGGCATCGCTGGCTCCACGTTTTGCCCTGTAGGGCACCAGCAGGCTGTCGGTACGCTTGGTCCAGACCAGCTCCTCGCTGTAGTGCTTCGCGTGCTGATAGCTCAGGGCGGTGTTGAAGGCGTCAATCACGGCATGGCGCAGCCCCTCGGCCGTGCTGTCGGCATCGGCCATCTCCAGGTATTTCTTGAAGGCAAGGGCATAGCTCACGGCCGCCTCGTCATCGCTGCCCAGGCTCAGCTGGCATCGGCCGATAGACTCGTGGAGGATGGCATGTACAAGGTCAGGGCCGTTGTTTGTCTCCTCCATCTTCGTCACCGCTGGCAGGGCAACGCGCAGCGCCCCCTCGTAGTTGTTCTTGTTCACCAGCAGGTTCGACAGCGAGGCCGCCGTCTCATAATAGAAATAGAGGTCTTCGGGGCGCAGGTCGCGGGCCACCATGTTCTTCTGCCAGTACCATTCGGAGGTGCGGAGCTGACCCTCCTTGCTGTAGGCGATACCACGGAAGTAGTTGGCTCCTACGGCCGAAAGGACATGATCCTTCTCCAGGCAGTCTACCACCTGCAGGGCGCGCTGATAATTTCCTTCGTCCAGCAGACTGTTCACCAGTTTTTTAGCCTCGCTGATCTCATAGTCCTCCGGCGGTATGCCGCCGTTGCCCTCGTGTATCTGCTCAAAATGGCTCTTGTTGTTTCCGCATGAAAACAGCAACAGCGCCGACAGCAACCCCCAAAATATTGAGTTTTTCATCAGTGTCTTTTCAATTATGTTGCATAGTTACAAATAAAAACCATAATAACCAACAAGAACACCCTCTCTTTGCCGTTAATTGTTGTTAAGGTTTCTTTCGGAAAAAACGACATGCCTTCAAAAGCGGTAGAAAAAGAGAGGCAAAGCTAACGGCAGACGCTACTGCAAACCGGCAGCAGGAAGTATGAAACAGGAAAACCACCGCACGGAACAGGCCGACAGCGTCGCCACCAATACGAAGCAGGAGAAAGAGAACATACGCATGGCCGTCACCACAGAGGGCAGAGAAGCATAATAGGAAAAGCAAGCTGCAGGCATGCCTGAACCCCATATATATATACATATTCCTCTTTTTTGGCGCTACATGCGCTACTTTGGTGCTAAATTTACTGGTTTTCAGCCCGTTGTTTGTAGCTATAGGGCTCTTTTCCGAGCTACAATTGTAGCTACCTAGGTGCAACCGTCAGTGAATTCCCAAACGGCGTTCGCGTTTTCTCAAACGGCGTTCGTATTTTTCCAAACGGCGTTCGCGTTTTTCCAAACGGCGTTCGTGTTTTCTCAAACGGCGTTCGTGTTTTCTCAAACGGCGTTCGTATTTTTCCAAATGGCGTTCGTATTTTTCCAAACGGCGTTCGTGTTTTTCCAAATGGCGTTCGTATTTTCTCAAACGGCGTTCGCGTTTTCTCAAACGGTGTTCGTATCTATCTGTAGCTACAAGAGTAGCTCGGAAAAGAGCCTTGTAGCTACATGTAACAGTCTGTTTGTCAGTTCGTTTAGTATAAAAGTAGCTCCTATAGCGTCTTTTTTTCTCATTGTATGCGCGCGCGTAATACTATTGATAAATCTTTATCGCTAACCAAGACGAACTTCATTTTACCGCCTTCGAATTAGGAGATGAACCGCAAACCTATAGAAACAACAACGAGAGGAAGAATGCTTTTATAAGCAGGCTGCCTAAAGATGGGAAAAGACCTTCATGGAACTGTTGTCAATTCTACATATCGTCCTTTAATCACTGCAATTCGTACAAAGCCCTTCCTCTTGCTTGCTGGTATTTCTGGTACGGGTAAGTCTCGTATCGTGAGAAAGATAGCGCAGGCGACGGATGACATTGATACGTTCATTAACGACGAAGAAAGGTGGAAGTTGCATAAGCCAGCGAACTTCGAGGTGATACAAGTGAAGCCCAACTGGCATAACTCGATGGATGTGGTAGGCTTCCAATAGAATATCCCTGAGCCTCATGCCGTCTGTCGTATGACCACAATGCTCGCCCTTTGGTTTGCTAATAGCTTTTTTACATGTTGCAAGGGGGGGGAGAAGAGCTGTGGCTTTTCTGACGAATGTGCTTGAATTGGTTTGACGTGTTGTTGCGCTCCGCCGAAGTCATTTGAGTAGGTTCGCTCGAACAAAAGCACAAAAAAAAGAGTTCAATGATGATACTCATTGAACCCTCTTGGCGGAAGGAGAGGGATTCGAACCCCCGGTGCCTCTCAGCACGACGGTTTTCAAGACCGTTGTAATCGACCACTCTACCATCCTTCCTGATGTGTTGCCCGAAAGCAGGTGCAAAGGTACTCAGAAAAATGAAGAATGAAGAATGAAGAATGAAGAATTTGCTTGCGGTCTGCGGAATTTAACACGATTTAACCTGTCGTCCGTTCGATTCTTCAGTCTTCGTTCTTTATTCTTCACTAAAAATGTTGTACCTTTGCACCATGATTTATCCTAGCAATTTTGAACACAAGATAGGTTTCCTGGAGATTCGCAGCCTGTTGCGCGAGCGGTGCCTGAGCACGCTGGGCCAGCAGGAGGTGGAGGAGATGGCTTTCCTGACCGATGCTGCCGAGGTGAACGAGCTGCTGGCACAGGTGCGTGAGTTCCGCCAGCTGACTGAGACGGCCACCGACTTCCCGCTGCAGTATTTCTTCGATGTGCGCGAGGCTGTAGGCCGCATCCGGCTGCCCGGCACCCATTTCGAAGAGCAGGAGCTGTTCGACCTGCGGCGCTCGCTGGAGACGATTCTTCATATTGTGAACTATCTGAGGAAGGAAGAGGAGGAAGAGCACGAGGCACCGTACCCCGCTTTGTTCCGGCTGACGAAGGATGTGCCCACGTTTCCCGCCGTCGTCCGCCGCATCGACTCCATCATCGACAAGTTCGGCCGCATCAAGGACGGAGCGACGATGACGCTGTCGGGCATCCGCCATGAGCTGCACAAGACCGAGGGCAGCATCTCGCGCACATTATATACTATCCTGCATGCTGCCCAGCGCGACGGTCTGGTGGACAAGGATGCCGCCCCGACGCTGCGCGACGGACGGCTGATGATTCCTGTGACGCCCAGCGTGAAGCGGCGCATCAACGGCATCGTACACGACGAGAGTGCTACTGGCAAGACGGTGTTCATAGAGCCGGCGGAAGTGGTGGAGGCCAACAACCGCATACGCGAGCTGGAGGCCGAGGAGCGGCGTGAGGTGATACGCATCCTCACCGTGTTCAGCGACGAGGTGCGCCCCCACGTGGGCGAGATTCTCTCCAGCTATCATTTCCTGGCACGCATCGACTTCATCCGGGCAAAGGCGGAGCTGGCACGTCTGACGAAAGGCGTGGAGCCGCAGGTGGGCAGCGAGCCGCACATCGACTGGATACAGGCCGTGCACCCGCTGCTGGCCCTGTCGCTGGCCAAGCATGAGAAGAAGGTGGTGCCGCTGGACATCAGGCTTGCTGGTTCAGAAACTCAACTCACCTCTCACCTGCTGATCATTTCCGGCCCTAACGCGGGCGGCAAGTCGGTATGCCTGAAGACGGTGGGCCTGCTGCAGTATATGCTGCAATGCGGCTTGCCCATCCCTGTGGGCGACCGCTCGCGGTGCGGCCTCTTCGAGAGCATCATGATAGACATCGGCGACGAGCAGAGCATCGAAGACGACCTGTCGACCTACTCCTCGCACCTGATGAACATGAAGCAGATGATGCGCTACTGCAACGAGCGCACGCTGCTGCTCATCGACGAGTTTGGCGGCGGTACCGAGCCGACCATTGGCGGCGCCATTGCCGAAGCCGTGCTGAAGCAGTTCTGGGAGAAGAAGACGTTCGGCGTCATCACCACCCACTATCAGAACCTGAAGCATTTTGCCGAGGGGCACGAGGGGGTGGTCAACGGGGCCATGCTTTACGACCGGCACGAGATGCGGGCTTTGTTTCAGCTATCCATCGGTCAGCCGGGCAGCTCGTTTGCCATAGAGATAGCCCGGAAGACCGGTCTGCCCGAAGCTGTCATTCAGGATGCCTCGGACATTGTGGGGCGCGACTACATACAGAGCGACAAATATTTGCAGGACATCGTTCGCGACAAGCGCTACTGGGAGGGTAAACGCCAGACCATCCACCAGCATGAGAAGTCGCTGGAGGGGCGCATCGCCCGCTACGAGAGCAGCATCGAGGAGATAGAGGCAGAGCGCAAGGCCATCCTGCAGCGCGCCAAGGAGCAGGCCGAGGAGCTGCTGGCTACCGCCAACAAGAAGATTGAGAATGCCATCCGCGAGATTCGCGAGCAACAGGCTGAGAAGGAGGCCACCCGCCGGGTGCGCGAGGAGATTGACGCCTTCCGCCAGGAGGTGGACGGCATCGACTCGAAGAAGAACGACGAGCTGATAGCACGAAAGATGCGCCAGATAGCCGAAAGGAAAAAGCGGAAGGAGGAGCGGAGAAACGATAAGTCGAAAATGAATGGTGAAAAGCAGGCTGCGCAGGAGAAGAATGCGGCGGCGAACGCTCCATCCTCAACGCCCGACACTCAGCTCAAAGAAGGCTCCACCGTACGCATCAAGGGCCTCACCAGCATCGGCACCATCGAGAAGCTGGAGGGCAAGCAGGCCACGGTGGTCTTCGGCGGCGGCATGCGCACGAAGATGCGCGTGGAACGTCTGGAGCTGGCGAAGGAAAGACCTGTGGAGCAGACGAGGACGGAGGAGCGGAATGCGCAGATTGCAGGCTCGTGGGCCAACTTGAGCAGCAGCACGCGCACAGCCATCGACTCGCGCAAGCTGAACTTCCGACAGGATCTCGACGTGCGTGGCATGCGCGGCGACGAGGCCATACAGGCTGTGACCTACTTCATCGACGATGCCATCCTCGTGGGCATGAGCCGTGTGCGCATTCTCCACGGAACAGGCACGGGCATCCTGCGCCAGCTTATCCGCCAGTATCTGGCTACCGTGCCCAACGTCAGCCATTTCAGCGACGAGCACGTGCAGTTTGGCGGAGCAGGAATCACGGTGGTGGACATCAGCTGAACCGTGGAAATACACCAGACTTCCAAGGGCATCCCTCTTATTTACAATTTTTCGATTTACAATCTACTATTTATTTGCCAATTTGGTTATTGAATTATTTTGCCATACGGCCGGAATGAAATTGTAAAATAATAAAATCGTAAAATAAATAGTAAATTGTAAATCGTTAAATCGTAAATCAATTGTAAATTCCCCTATCACAGACTTGCGGCATCACACCTGGATGGTATGATGCCGCAAGGGGTTTCTAACTCCCCGTCATGCGCAGGAGCGCATGACGGAGGTTGGTTTATTTCACGACCTTCTTGCCGTTGATGATGTAGAGGCCCTTCTGGGCGCGGTTCACCTTCTGGCCGTTGAGGTTGTAGATGACGTTCTGACGGGCAGCAGCCTCGGTGTTGACATTCTGGATGCCAGTGGGCACGCCCTTCGAAATTTTCACGTTCTTGATGGCCACCCAGTTGAAGGTGGGAGCAGCCACGTCGACGCCGAACTTCAGCACGCCCTCCTCGCCCACGGTGGTGGTGAGGCCGTAGTTGCCGAAGACGCCCTTCATGTTGTTGTACTCGAACTTGCTGCCGAACTGGGCAATGTCGGCCTTGGCGTCGTTCACGAAGTAGGTGGCACCGGCAGGCTCTGCGCCGCTCTCGCTGTAGACGCGGATGAGAGCGGTGACGCTATACGTGTCGGCAGGAACGTTCTCCAGCGTGTAGACGAGCTGTCCTTCGCCAAGAGGACCAGGAGCACCCACCCAGCTCTGGATGAACGGAGTGACCATGCCCGAGGGGTCGTTACCCTCGTTGCCCTCTACCGACCAGGTGTTGATCTCGAAGCTGTTGCCAGTGGTGCAGCTCCAGCCGTCGAGCGAGTTGTCGGCGATGATGCCGTCCTCGAAGTTGATGAGCTTGTTGGCCTTGCTCAGGCGCTCAGCCTCGGCAATGGCCTCCTTCAGGGTCTTGATGGCTTCCATGACGTTCTCCTCCTTGGCGGTGTTCACGGCCGAGGTGGCCTTCAGGGCGGCGTTCAGCACGTCCTTGGCAGCATCGATGATGTAGGGCTCTTCCAGCAGCTCCTTCACCTTGTCGCGCATCTCCATCAGTTCAGCTGTGAGTACGGCAATCTTCACGTCTTTCAGCTTGCCAGGACCGTAGTACTGCAGCTGGAAGTTGTCCCACAGACACCAGAGGTTGGCGTTGCCGGTGAGCTTGGCACCCAGGTCGAGCTTGCCGTTCTTCACTTCCACGAAGATGGGGTCGATGGTGTAGTTGCCGGCGGTGAATGACGTGGAAGCCTCGTTCATGGAATTCTCGGCACCGGTCTTCACGGGGAAGGTCTTCGTCTCCTTGTTGGCAAAGAAGACAGGCAGGTTCTCGTTGTCCTCGCCGTCCTGACGGTAGAAGCCCTGAGCGGTCATGGCGTAGACACCGTTGGGAATGTTCTCCAGCGTCTGGTTCATAGAGAACTCAGAGTGGTAGGACTCGACGACGTAGTTGGTGTTGTCTCCGGCGTTGTTCTTGTTAGAAGCCTCGAAGATCCAGGCACTGTAGTTGCGGTTGTTGCGGCCGAAGTTCGGGTCGAGGATGAGGAAGGTGGCATCCATGGGGTCTTCCACGGTAGCCTTGCTCAGCAAGTCTTTCATCTGGCTTTCGGGAGCCACGGCCCAGTATATGTTTCCATTTTCGTTGGGCTCCAGATTCTTACCCAGAATGGTGGTCTGGCCGTCGTAGCCAAAGTATTTGCCCTCTGCGTCGGCGATGGTGAAGATGGCAATGCCGTCAACGTCGCCCACCTGAGTGAAGGTGAGGGGAACGGGATTTCCGTCCATGTAGTCGCCACCGAAGTAGTAGCTGGTGCCGCCGTTGCTGACCTGTGTCTCCATGAAGTAGGTGCCGTCGGGCTGGCGGAGCAGGGTGACGTACTCAGGATTGTCGACCAGCGAAGCACGTGTGCCCCAGTTGTTGCCGCTGCCCCAATACTTCTCGGATTCCCAGTTCTGCAGGTAGTACTTGCCGTCGGTGATGTCGAGAATGGTGCCGGGGTCAACGCCCTGGATGACGGTGAAGGAGTCCTCGGCGCCACGCTCGCTGACAATGCGTACCACAGCCTTGCGTCCCACCTCGCCTTCGGGCAGAGGATCGGCCTCAATCTGGGTCAGGGTGGCCCAGCTGCTGGCCTGACCTTCGGCGGCACGGTCGTAGTAGTAGTCGTCAATATGTGCTACGATGTGGAGCCAGTCGGGCAGGTCCTCGAACTGATAGTTCTCCTCGCCTTCATAGCCGGCCCATGTGGAGAGGCGGGGCAGGGTAGTCTCATACTGTACGGTGCTGTAGGCCACAAGCTCACCATCTTCTTCAACCACGGCATAGATGTTGCCGCCGTCTACGGGAGCAGTCATTGTCCGGAAGTCGTCGTAGATTGCTACCACGTCCTGCATGCAGTCGATGTGGATGACGGCATTGTAGTGGCGCGTCCAGTCGTAGTCGTCGCCGTCCTCCTCGTTGTAGCGTGCGCTCTGCTCGGCGGTGATGGCCTGGCAGTAGTAGAGTCCGCCTATGCGCTCGCCATTATCGGCACGAATGTATGAGCGGCAGGTGGGAGTCACCAGACCGTCGTTGAGGAAACAGTCGGTGGGTACTCCGTCTTTCAGGTCGGTAGACATGTAAAGCGAGAAGTCGACCCCTTCCTGCTCGAAGCCGCTGATGATGATGACAAACTCGCTGTCGACCACAAAGGGAACGTCGTATTCAGTGCCGAAGGCATCGACTTCCTTCTGCGACACGGAATAGGCAGCTGCCATGTGCTCCACGCCCTGAGAGTCGGTGAAGGACTCGCAGTAGAGGCTGTCGTTCAGCGTGAAAGGCATCTCGGCAATGACGTCGCCAATGTTGCCCTCGCTATCGACCTTGGCCACCGTGACCTTCATCTCAGTGCCCTCAGGCATCTGGGGAGCGCCGGAGAAGTTGACGGTGCGGAACCACAAGTCGGTGATGTAGAGGGGTCTCAGGGGCTTCTTGTAGAATTCGTAGATGGCATCGGAGACAGCATTTATCTCCTCGCCGTCCTCGCCGGTGAATGTGGCTGTGCGATTGCCGAAGCTAGTGCCGTTGCTGAAGCCGTAGTAGTAGCCTGCAGCCAGATTCACCTGTGTGACCGACATGATGGAGTCGCCATTGATGAGCGCCACGTCAGGATTGAGAGGCACGTATTCAGATCCGTTATAGTCGTAGACATCTTCACCAAAGCGATAGGTGTCCTTGGCTTGTGTCAGCGTGGGAATATAGATGGAGCTGATGTAGTTGTTGGAAATCTTGTCGAGATAGAGTTCCAGGTCGTTGTCGTCGTTGCCGTCCATGGGATATGTCTCACTGGTTGATACAAGCGACCAAGTTGTCAGGTCCTTGTTCTCCGACATGTTCTTGTAGGTGACCGTGGTGAATGGAGGCATGAGCAGGTATGACCAGTAGCTTCCGTCGCTGCTGCCCGACACATAGAATGAACCTTCGGGACGCTGATACCACAGGAAGTTGGCCATGGTGCGGCGTGGAGCCTTGTTCACACTTGGCGAAGCAACCACTTCTTTTCCCTTAGCCACCTTGGCAGGGGCAGCGGAAAAGGCAGAGAGCTCGGTGTTGACCTGAGCCTTGATGGCGTGGGCGTCAAGTCTTGTCTGAGCTTTCTTTTGTGCAAAGGCACTGGTAGTGGCCAGCACGATTGCACCGATTAAAAGTAGATTCTTTTTCATAATGATAAGTTGATAATAATAATGATTAATGGCTTGTTCCAGTATTGTCGCTCACCTTGGCTACCTGTACGATGAACCAAAGCTCGGGGTCGGAGGTAGATGTGAATTTCAGCGTGGAGAGATTAAAACTGCTGCCGGCAGCGGTGATGACGAACTGCTGTGAAAGCAGATCTGTGATGTTGGCCACTGCCTCCAGGGTGTTGCGCACGTTGGTAGCCGCTGTCGTAGCTCCTTTGGCGTCGGCTCCTGGGCCGTTGTAGGTGAATTTGACGCCGTCGTCTATGAATTCCGTGGTGTAATTATAGCCAACGGAGGTTGCGGTGTTGGTGCCGGGCGTGTAGCGCACCAGCCACTGGAAGCTGTTGTTCACGCCGTTCCATCTGTATTGCAGGCCCACGAAGCCGTATGCCTTGTTCTTGTTCTTCATCTGCGAGAAGCCTGCGGTGAGTGCATCGAGATAGGTGCGGAACTTGTCGGACACCATGCCCTGTTCTGTGGAGATGTCGCAATGGCGGTCACCCTTGGCATTGGAGTATTCGCGGAAGAAACGCGGCACAGGATATCCCCTCATGACGAACTCCGCATTGTCGGTACCGAAGAAGCAGTCCTGTATGGAGTCGTAACGCAGCTCCTGAAGCTTACCGTCCAGATAGTCCTTCTCAAAGGCATCGCGGAAACGCAGGTAGTAGTCCTGTCCGCGCTTGGTGACGAGGAAGGGGTGGAAGCTCTCGTTGGCAATGGCATCCGAACCCATGGGGTAGATGTTAGGTACGCCGTCGCTGGCATCGTCCATGCAGTAGATGCTGTCTGCGCCGAAACAGAGGTAGCAGCCGGTGGGAGCGTCGGCAGAGAATATCTTGTTGTGGAATGCCTTCACGTCGGCCAGGTATTGCTGGTAGTCTACACCTTCCTCGACGGGAGTCAGCAGGTTGTAGGTGTTGCGCTTCTTGCCTTTGAGCATCATGTAGCTGGCATCCTCCGGAGCGTCGACGATGATGAACTCATAGTCGCCGCCGCAGCCTTCGCTCTGCTCGCTGTCGCTGGTCCAGGAGATGTCCTCGGGGTCGCTGAATGCGTGCATGCAGCGGTTATAGGTGTTGAACGTGAGCACGGGGCCGTTGTCCTTGATGACTTCCCATCCGGAAGTTGCCGTGGCGTAGACATTGCCCGAGAAGCGGTTGTCCATCGACACGTCGACCGAATAGTCAGGGTTGAAGCGCATCAGGATGAGGTATCCGCTGCCCTGTGGCGACTCGTCGTAGTAGGTGGGATAGTATTGCATGGCCCATCCGTTGGGCTGTGCCTCCAGTCGTGCGGAATATTTGGCGCTCGACTCGTTCAGTCGCTCGGCGGCCGTCTTGTCGAAGATGTCGTCTTCTTCGCCGGCACAGGAGGTGAAGGTTGCGTTGGCAACGCAACATACGAGACAGCCGTAGAATAATTTCAGTATGTTGTCCATAATCTTCAATGATAAATCTCAGTTCTCAAATCTCAATTCTCGATTCACTTCTTCACCTGCAGTTTCTTGTATTCCTCCACCTCTTCTTCCAGCTGCTCGATGAGGGTGGGCTGGTCGGGGTTGGCAGGATCCACGTAGGTGAGGCGGTTAACGAATTCTCCGTACCTGTCGCGCAGGAAGTTGCCCTCGGCATCGGTCATATACTGGCGGGTCTGCACTTCGCGGCGCAGCTCGTCGAGGTCGATGTCCCAGTTCTCCTTCAGCCAGGTGCGCACGAGGTCCAGCTTCTGGAGTATAATCTCCCGTCCGTCGATGTTGTCGGCGTCGGTGCTTATTTCGTAGTTGCCGTCAGCATCCTTGGCCACGAAGCCATTGGCGTTGCGGGGCACCACTTTCCTGATGAGCTTGTACTCGTAGTTTGCCGTCTGGCGCAGGTAGCCGATGGTGTCGTAGTTCTGTGTCTGTCGGGTGTAGCCGGCGAGATATTCCTGATAGGCACGTGGATAATACTTCTGATATTCCTCCACGGTGTAGTCTATCTCCTCCCAGTCGTATTTTGCCGTGTTGAGCAACTGTTCCCAGCGGTCAGCGTTGTAGGTGACATAGCAGGACAGCGTCTCCACCCAGTCCTCGCCAGCCTGCGATGAGCCGTAGGGAGTGACGAATCCCAGTGCTGCCTGTATGGTGTCGCTCTTCGATGCCCAGCCCATGGCGTCGTACAGGCCCGAGCTGATGGTGTTGAAGGCCGTGGGGCGGAGCGTGGTCTGGTCGAGGATGTGTCCGAACTCATGGTGCATGGTGTGGAAGTACAGCTGGTTCAGGCCGTAGGCCCCTTCAATCTGGTCTACGTTCAGCTTGTTCACCTCCATCAGCGTCACCTTGATGCCGCCTTCGGCCACACCTAACTCACGCGAGCCGTCGCTCAGGTAGCCCGGTGACCCGATGACGTGGATGATGCGGGGAGAGTATTTCTTGAGGAACACGTCCTTCTCGCCGGCCAGCTTGGCATAGACGTCGAGCCAGAGGTACTTCACGAGCACGGCCAGGTCGATGCTTTTCTCGTAGGTGGCGGGCACCAGGTTCTTCTGCATGTCGCTGCCCACGTCCTCCATCTTGTAGATGAACTTCAGGTTGTAAGGCTCCAGGAAGTTCTTCTTCACGAAGGTGTCGAGGGGGAAGGTGTAGACGCTGCGGTCCAGCGGATAGTCGGTTGTGTCGTAGATGCTGGCTCCCAGGTCGTCCTCGCTGCAGGCGGTGAAGGTTGCGTTGGCAACGCAACATAGCAGACAGGCACAGAAAAGTTTAAATATTTTGTCCATAATCTTCAATGTTCAATGGTCAATGTTCAATCTACTTCATTCTCAGTTCGTCGATGTCGAAGCTTGCTGGCTTGATGTGCGACGTGGAGTCGTTCCGGCTAAGGGACGAGGGCTGCGAAGGCTCCATGCCGGCAGCGATGGCATCCTGCGGAATCTCCAGTGCGCGGCGCGGGTCGTTCCAGGTCATGCGCAGGGTGTCGTTCTGCACACCCGTGCTGGTGTTGTTTCCATAGACGTGGTAGTACTCCATGCCCCAGCGCTTGAGGTCGAAGAAGCGCTTGCCGGTGAAGTTGGTCTCGTAGCGGCGCCAGTAGTTCACGCAGTTCATGTAGGGTACGGCCTCGGCGGGAATGTTCCAGTTGGGGTCCATGTTCTTGAGGAACTCCCAGTCGTCGAAGCAGTTGTAGTTGGCACCCGTCTTCTTGGCAAACCAGCTATTAATCATGTCGTCGGTGAGTGGCACCATGCCGTTCTGGGCGGCATAGGTGGTCTTTGTCTTCTCAGAGAAGTTCATCGTGCTCTCATGGTAGGTGCACAGGTCTTCGCTGGCTCCTGCCAGGTCGCCCAGGTTCACCTTGGCCTCAGCACGCTCGAGCAGCAGCTCCATGGCGGTGAACTCGCGGCGGAAGGTGTGTGCATAGCCGATGCCGGCCACCTTGTCGGAGTACTGGAACTGCTCTCCAATCCATCCTGGCTCGAAGCCGTAGTCACGGTTGCCGAAGAGTCCGGAGACGAAGGCGGAGGGGTTGCCCACCCAGCGGCGCCACATCGGGGCGTTGTGGAAGTAGATGGCACGTGCACACAGGCCGCCCTGCTCGTAGCGGTAGCGCGACTTGCGGAAGATGGTCGAGTAGGTGTCGATGAGCATCAGGTTGTTGAAGTCGTTGGGCTCCTGCCACACGTTGGCGAAGTCATCCAGGTAGGAGCAGTCGTCCAGCGGGGCATAGTCGAAGAGCTTGGGCAGCAGCTGGGCATTGTCGGTGCCGAGCACGAGGTCGGCCTGCTCCAGGGCTTTCTGCCACTGGTGGGTGAACAGATAGACGCGGCAGGCGAAGGCATGGGCGGCATTCTCGTTGAAGTGGTACTTGGGCTTCTCGTAGTTGATGTCGCTGATGCACTTCAGGCCTTCTTCCAGGTCTGCCACAATCTTCTTGTAGGTTTCGGTCACGTTGCTGCGGCTGTAGGTGTCGTCCACGGTGTTGATGACCTCCGTGATGTAGGGTATGCCGATGTCGTTCTTACTGGCAGTCTCGTTCTTGTATGCCTGGGAGAACACGTTCACCAGCACGAAGTGGCAGTAGGAACGGATGAGCAGGGCCTCACCCTTGGCGGCAGACAGCTTGGCAGTCATCTGGCGGCCATGGTCGGACAGCTCGTCGATGGCTGCCAGCACCTCGTTCACCGAGTTGATGGTGATGTAGAAGCTGCTCCACAGTCCGCCCGGCGTGTCGCTGGATGTCGACGACTTCACCGGCTGGAAGAGGAATGCCTCGTCGTCCTGGCGACCCGATGATGACAGGTTGTAGTGTGTCAGGTTCTGGGCAGCGTCGCCGTCGATGGGATAGTGCTCTGAGTTGAGGTCCATGATGTTGTCGCTCGACAGTTCGCAGAACCAGCCGTAGTTGGAATCGGGATAGGAGCCGGTGAGCAGCATGACGACCTGATCCTCGGTGACCAGCTCCACACGGTCGTCGGGGGCCTTGTCGAGGAAGTCATTGCACGCTGTAAGGGCTGCGGCACCGCCGCAGCAGAGGAGAACGGCGACGGAAGTATTGGATAATTTATGCATCATTCTTTTCATATTTCAATCTTCAATGTTCAATGTTCAATCTTCAATCATTTAGATTCCCAGACGGACGGTGAAGGTGAACTGCTTTGAGAGCGGGGTAGCCACACCGCCGGAGTTGACGAACTCAGGATCCTGTCCGTTCAGCTTCTTGTCGGCATAGATGAGGAAGAGGTTGGTGGCATCGAGCTTCAGCGAAGCCGTGGAGAGGCCGAGCTTGCTGATGAACTGCGGGGAGAAGTCGTAGGTCAGCGAGATGTCCTTCATACGGATGAAGCCGCCGTCGGCCACGCGGGCCGTGGAGTAGTTGTATGCGTTGTAGGCATAGCTCAGATAGTTGTCCTTGTAGTTCTGGCGGACGGAGGCGATGGCCGGAATGTCGGTCAGCTTCTCGTCGCCGGGCTGCACCCAGCGGTTCTTGAATTCCTTCGGCATGGCGCTCATGTCGCTGTAGCTGGCGGCGAAGACGGGGTCGAGGCGCAGCTTGTTGCCGAACGAGTAGGTGATGAACACATTCAGGCGCCAGTTCTTATACTTGAAGGTGTTGTTCAGACCGCCGGTATAGGTAGGCTCCGTGGGGCCTTCATACTTCAGGTGGTCCAGACGCTCGTACTCCTGGAAGTAGATGTCGCTCGTGGTCACGTCGCCGCTCTCGTTGATGACCTGGGGGATACCCTCGTCGTTGAGTCCCTGGAACTGGAACGAGAACAGGGCGCGGTGGGGATAGCCTTCGCGGGCGTAGCCGCTCGACGACACGAGGTCGATGACGCGCGATACCGACATCAGGTCGGTAATCTCCGTGTAGTTGTAGGCGAAGGTCAGGTCGGTGTTCCACTGGAAGTCCTTCGACCTGATATTGGTCGACGAAATGGTGGCCTCCACGCCGTGCGACTTCATCGAGGCCACGTTGGCATACTGGCGTCCGATGACCTGTCCGTAGTAGTAGCCCATCAGGTCGAAGTTGTCGCGCCAGTAGGCATCGGTCACCACGTTGATGCGGTTGTCGAGGAAGCCCAGGTCAACACCGACGTTGAACTCGTGCTTCTTCTCGTAGGTCAGATCCTTGTTGCCCAGGCTCGACTGGTAGAGGGCCAGCTCCTGCTGGTCGCCCTGAGGGCGCCACATGTTGGTGGAGCGGAAGATGGGCTTGGCGTTCGAGGCGGCTGTCTGCTCACCCACGAGCGAGTAGCTCAGACGGAGCGTGGCGTGGGAGAAGGCCTGGTTGGTGCTCTCTGCCCAGCGCTTGAAGAACGGCTCTTCGTGGGCGTTCCACGATGCCGACACGTTCCATGTGGGCAGCCAGCGGCTCTGGCGGCTCTTGCCCAGCTGGTTAGAACCGTCGTAGCGGGCAGTGAAGTTGGTGGAGTAGCGGCCCTTGTAGCTGTAGTTCACGTTGCCGAAGTAGGCCAGGCGGCGGTTCCACGAGCGCGAGAACGAGGTCAGGTCGGTACCTTCCTCCTTGGCCTGCTTGTAGAAGTCGGGAGTGATGGTCACGATGCGGTTCATGTTGTAGTTCACACCGTAGTCCTGATGCTCGCGGGCGTCGTAGTCGGCGCGGTTGGCCTCCATACCTGCCAGGGCGCTGAAGATGTGGGTCTCCACGTCGTTCACCGACCACACGTGGTTGTAGTTCACCGTGCCTCGGAAGTCAAGCTGCTTCACCTGGTTGAGGTTCTCGATGAAGATACCGCCGCTGGGCATTACCGAGATGGGCAGTGAGTTGGGTTTGTCGGGATCGCTGTACAGATAGGGGTTCGAATACATGATGTTGGGGTTGTCCACACCGGCGCGATAGGCCTCGGCCTGGTTCGAGCTGTCCTTGATGGAGTGGTCGCGGGCCGAGCGGTTGATGCGGTAGCTGCCCAGCACGTTCACCGACAGGCCGCGCAGGGGCTTCCATTCCAGTTCCCCCTGGAACTTCAGGTCCATCACGTTGATGTCGATGTAGTTGTTGTCCAGCTCATGGAAGATGCTGAACGGCGCGTAGTTGCGGGTGTACATCTGGTAGGGGTCCAGTGTGCGGCTGGTGTTCAGCGCATAGCTGAAGGGGTTGATGTCGAACGAGCGGCTGACGGCTCCGCTCACCACGTCGGTGCTTTGGTTCAGCGTGCCGGGAGCCGTCTGGTCGCGGTAGCTGCCGTTGGTGCGCAGGGTGGCGGTGAGGTTCTTCGACAGCTTGTAGCTGGCGTTGATGTTGGCCGTGTAGCGCTGCACCTTCGAGTCCTTCGTCCAGCCCGGGTCGACCATGGCCGACAGTGAGGCATACATGCTCGACTTGTCGGTACCGCTGCTCACGCTGACGGAGTGGGTCTGCATGATGTTATTGTTGAACAGCAGGTCGAACCAGTCGGTGTTGCGGTACTCAGCCTCCTGCATGTACTTGGCGATGGCGGCATCGGTGAAGGGCAGTTCAAAATCGCCTTTCTGGCTGTTATAGGTGTCCATCAGACCGTACATCTTGCCGTAGAGGGCAGCGCTCGAGGCATTGGCCACCTGCGAGAACTCCAGCCATCCCTTGGCCTCCATCTCCTTGTAGATGCCCATCTGCTCCTGCGAGTTAGAGATGTTATAGTCGCTGTAGCTGGGCTTCAGACGGTAGGTGAACTCGCCTGTATAGTTGATGCTGCTGTGGCCGGCGCGGCCTTTCTTCGTGGTGATGACTACCACGCCCGACATGGCGCGGGCGCCGTAGATGGAGGTGGCAGAACCGTCCTTCAGCACCTGGAACGACTCGATGTCGTCGGCATTCAGGCCGGCAATGGCGTTGGAGATCAGCGTCGTGGCATCGCCGCTCGACAGGTCGTCGGCATCCACGTTCACGGCGTCCTCCATAATCACGCCGTCCACCACCCACAGCGGGCTTGAGGAGCCGTAGATGGAGGTGGCACCACGCACACGGATTTTCGGAGCCGTACCGAAGGTGCTGCTGACGTTCTGCACCGACACACCGGCGGCGCGGCCTTCCAGCGAGCGGGTGACGTCGGCCACACCGTCGAGCTTCGTCTCTTCGGCGTCAATCTTGGTCGTGGCACCGGTGAAGAGGCGCTTGTCCATCTTCTGGATACCCGTCACCACCACTTCGTCCACCGTGTGGGCATCGGTCTTCAGCGTCACTTTCATGCCGTTCTTCGGCGTGACGGTCTGCGTCACCATGCCAATGTAGCTGATCACAATCTTTTTTCCAGAGGGCACGGAAATGGTGAACCGTCCGTTCACGTCCGTCTTCGTTCCCTGCTTGGTGCCCTGAATCATGACAGTGGCACCGATACACGGTTCGCCAGTGTCTTCAAGGACAGTGCCTGAAATCTGATTCTGGGCGAGAACCATCCCTATGGAAAGGAACAGTCCCACCAACAGCATTGTTAGTCTTTTTCTCATAAAATATATTTTACTCTAATTTATATTCGCATTTGGGGTGCAAAGTTACTGCTAAAAAGTCAAAACAGCAAATAAATTAATCAAAATCTAACATTTCACTTCATTTTTTAGCAATTCGTTACCTATTTGCTGAATGAAAATATGCTGAATGCCTCCGCTCTATTGTGACCAGCCATCACGCAACAGCAGCAGACAAAGGCTGATAAAAGTTATCCTTGTCGTTCGGGTTGTTTTCCTAATCCATCAACATTATTTTGCTACAGGTGCGATAAAGGGCAGCTCGTTTCCTCCACGTGCGCGAAAAAACGCGCGAAAAAACGCGCTACAAGCGCTACTATGGCATCTATCCTGCTGGAATGCAAGATGTTATCGATAGCTACAAGCCTCCATTTCGTGCTACCATAGTAGCTACAGCATCTGCCACCGGCCTTCTCCGCCCAATTCTCTAGAGAATTCAACCAAATACTG
Source organism: Prevotella sp. (assembly GCA_024697405.1). GTDB lineage: Bacteria > Bacteroidota > Bacteroidia > Bacteroidales > Bacteroidaceae > Prevotella. The sequence goes on along the minus strand of JAILFU010000065.1, from coordinate 32,641 downwards.
CCGCCATTTTGGAAAATACTGCCGCCGTTTGGAAAAATACTAACGCTATTTGGAAAAATACGACCTGTGCAGTTGAAAACGGCATGAGACACTGTTAAATTTTCACAAATTCAAGAGGTTTTCGCATGTTCCTTTCCACTTCAGGAATTTAGAAATAATTACACAACATACTGACTCTCAGTGGCTTGTATTCGTGTTTGCGCCTATTTGTGACGTTCCGAAATAGGGAGGGATGTAGGGGGGTACACCCAATGCCGGTGTGCTTGAATATGGCCTGAAATAATTGATTTTCAATATGTTAAACTGTTTTTACAATTCTTGGTTATGTCCTTGATACTGACTAACTTTGTCTTGTACAAACACCAAAGAGACAATGAGCAAGGAAAAAGACTGCAACAAGGAAATCAAGAGAAGTGCAAAAATGGAGTTTATAGCCCGCTTCACCCTGGAAGACGGCACTGTGGTTGAACGTAAGGTTCCCGTTGACGGAGGCGTGCCTGACAGAGGCGAGATGGACTTTAGTAGCGTAGAGGGCTTACTGCGCTCATTCGACGTGTACGAGCAGGCGACGCTGGCTGCCAGCAACAGGCTGCGCAATGAAATAGCAGACGAATACATGACGGAGCTCTCAAAAAAAAAGGACAAGACGGAATAGACGGGCGTCTGTGTGAGATAGAGTGCGAGACGGGGCGTGTGAAGGTTTATGCATATGGCGAAGCCTTCTCCTCACTCCGCCCGAAGGAGCGTGTCTGGGGGGTGTCACTCTCTGACAGGATTCTCACCCTCTCGTCCTTGGTGAGCTATGCCAAGGCAACCAACCTGTGCAACCGCTTCCTACACAGGGGCGAAGACGATGCCCTTTGCACCAAGACGGTGAAGGATTTTGTGGAGCGGACCGGGACACGCTTTGACGCTGAATACGACAAGGCATCCGAGGCAATACTCCGTGCCAACAAGATAGATGATGCCACGGGCATACCCGACAAGTCCTCCCCCGTCATTAAGAAGGCAAAGGACGCAGCAGTCCATACCGCAGACAGGGACAAGGTGGCAGAGGTGGCCAGGCTGTACAACGAGAAGCGCGAGGGTACTGCCCGCATACCAGAACACCTTATGGAAACGCTGCCCGAGGGCAAGCCGGAGCAGTGCGTATATGTATATGTGGACGACGTACTGGTGAAACATCAGAAGGAATGTCGCGGGCCAGCCCACAAGCGGGACACAAGGTTCATCAGCAATACCGTCATCAGTATACAGCATGGCGACAAGAGATTCGACATCACGGCAAAGGATATGGACCAGGCTTTCAAGCGACTCATGGCATTCCTGCTGGCAAACAATCTGGCCGGCAGACAGTTGGTGTTCATTACGGACGGGGCGACTGAAATTAAGGAACATGTCGGCAGATTCTTTGCATTCATGCCTTACACGCTGTACCTTGACTGGCATCACCTGCAGAAGAAATGCTATCAGCAACTCTCCTCCGCGCTGAAGTGCGGAAAGGCAATGAGGGATGACAAGGACAGGATAGAGCGGGAACTCTACGGCATTCTATGGGCCGGGAATGTCAAAGGGGCTTTGGAATACATTTCAGCTATCGGACAGAAGTACATCAAGTCGCAAGATGCACTCGACAAACTCACAACATACATCGAACGCAAAAGCGAACACATACCATGCTATGCTATAAGGAAAGGGCTCGGACTGCACAACTCCAGTAATCCCGTGGAGAAAGCCAACGACCTTTTGGTAGCACAAAGGCAGAAAGGTAAGGGAATGGCATGGTCCGTCGAAGGAAGTCACGCCTTAGCAACTATCACTGTGGCAGAAAGGAACGCTGAGAGGTATGACATGCTCATAGGAAAAGCACCAAGGTTTGCTTTTGCGGCATAATTCCAACTGCACAGGTCGGTATTTTTCAAAACGGCGTTAGTGTTTTTCCAAACGGCGGCGCTTTTTGGTCAAATTCGCTGAGAATTTACCGGCAAAGGCCCATAGCAGATGGTGTAGCTACAAGAGTAGCTCCAATCGGCGGCTTGTAGCTACAGATAATGGTTTGTTTTCCAACAGGTTAGATGCTAAAGTAGCGCTTGTAGCGCCAAAAATTCGTTCGCGTGCGCGCGTATAGAGATTTTGTATGATGCAACGATGTGACAGTTGCCCTGTTTGTGAGCAGCAGCTTTCTGTCTATGTCTTCTTTATTACAATGCTGTTACAGCCGTCTGATTTCCTCTGTTGAGAGGTCTGTCATTTCGGCTATCTCCTCCACCGACATCCCCTTGGATTTCATTTTGCGGGCTATATCAAGAATTCCTTCGGCCCGTCCCTCTGCCCGTCCTTCCTCTCGGCCTTTCCTCTCTCCCTTCATATAGGCGGTGTCAAGGGTGCTCGTATAGTCCCAGTATTCCTTCAGGCTCGACGCATACTGGCGACGCTCCATCTCATCATATTGCGCTATCTCTGCCTGGCGGAACAGTTTCTTAAACACCCGCTCCTGAAGGGCCTTTGGACGCTCCATCAGACGTGACAGATTGTGAAGCACAAACATCCACTTGTCGAACATCGTGTCCAACTCGTCTTCCTGCTTGTTGAACTTTGGCATTTCAAGATAGACGAAGGTGAGCTTGTCGTAGAACACATGGTTGTCCTCCACGTCCTTCAGCTTGATGACATGGCGGTAGCTGTCGGCAGGATATTCATTGTCAGCAAACATGAAGTTGAGGATGCCTACGGCGTAGACATTCTCCAGATGGTAGTCCCACTTGCCTTTCTTCGCCTGGTCGCGTATGGGTGTGGTGGCGTAGTAGATGCTTCGGTCCTTGAAGTAGGACTGCTCGGCCTTCTGGATCTCGACGATGAAGCGGCTGCCGTCCTTTGTCTTGCAATAGACGTCGAAAACGGAGCGGCGGTCATCGTGCCCGGCCTCGAGGTTCTCGCTGTTCAGGTACTGCACGTCGGTTATTCTGTTCTTGCCGACGTCAAGGAGGGAGTTGAGGAAGCTGATGAGCAGGTCCTTGTTCATCTCCGTACCGAAGAGCTTCTTGAAGCCGAAGTCGGTGTAGGGATTGATAAACCTTTCGCGTCCCGTCAGTATTCCGTCGGTCAGGTTTTCGTCGTCTCTATTTATAGCTGTCATTATCTTCTTTCTTTACAAAAAGTGCATACGCCCCTGTGGGCTGGCATTGTCGGTTGCAAAATTACGAAATATTTTTGGAAGCGACAAAGAAAAGTGTGGAAAAATATGGAGGTGTAAGAAAACCGAAACGGAAACGGCTCATACAGGATTCTTTCCTCAGCGAAGAAATGGAGGACAGCTGTTAAAAACTCATCGAGCCCAGAAGGAAGCTGCTACTCCCAAATATTTGCCAGAAAGTTAAAAAGGAGTCCCATGTTACATAAAGCAAAAGATTTAGCAGGAAAAACAAAGTGACATTGCGCAAATAGTATTATTTTTGCAGAAAAATGTGTACGCGATGAAGAAAAACATGCTGTTTACCCTGCTGCTGGCCGTGGGCCTCCCCCTTTGGCTGGCAGCCCAGGTGCCCTTCGGAAAAGGGCAGCTGACGGTGAAGAAAGTGGCTGGAAATGCCGTGAGAATTATCTATGCCGAGGGTCAGGCGGAAAGCGACCTGCCCGACTGGCTCTACGTGAAGCACGACGAGGTGAAGACCAACAACATCCGTGTCGACATTGACCGCAAGCGGCAGCTGCTCACGGTGAAGGACCGCAAGGGAAAGCCCCTGTTCACCGCCACCAGCCATGAGCTGAAGGGCGGCGAGGCCACGCTGGCCTTCCTCTCTCCAAAGGACGAGTACCTCTTCGGCCTAGGCCAGTTTCAGGACGGCTACAGCAATGTGCGCGGCCTCTCGCGGCGGCTGACACAGGTGAACACGCAGATCAGCCTGCCCATGCTCTTGTCGAGCAAGGGCTATGGCATCCTGTGGAACAACTACGGCCTGACCGAGTTCAACCCCTGCAGCCAGCAGGTTGAGTTGCAGAGACGGGGAAATGTGGGCAGGAGCGAGACCGTGGATGTCACCTCGACTGAAGGCGGCAGGAGAGAGGTGAGACAGCAGAACCTCTTCGAGGCAGAGCTAGACATCAGCGAGGAGGGCGACTATGCCTTGCTGCTCGATGTCGGGCAGAAGATGGCACGCCGCCACCACCTGACCATCGACGGAGAGGTGGTCATCAACATGCAGAACACATGGCTGCCGCCCACCACCTCGACCATCGTTCACCTGAAAGCCGGCAAGCACGCCGTGACAGCTGAGCTGACCCGTGGCGACAAGCCCACATTATTCTATAACAAGGAGAGCGACAAGACCGTTTTCCGTTCGCCCGTGGCCACAGCCGTCGACTATACCGTGTTCGTCGGTTCCCCCGATGAAATCATCGCTGCCTACCGCGAGCTCACCGGTCCCTCGCCGCTGATGCCTTCGTGGGCGCTGGGCTATATCCACTGCCGCGAGCGGTTCCACTCCTCGCAGGAGATTCTGGAGACGGCCAACCGCTTCAAGCAGGAGCAGCTGCCCGTGAGCATGCTGGTGCAGGACTGGCAGTGGTGGGGCAAGTACGGGTGGAACGCCATGCAGTTCGACGAGACCTACTACCCCGACCCGAAGGCGCTGACCGACAGCCTGCACCGCATGGACATCCGTCTGATGCTCAGCGTGTGGTCGAAGATTGACAAGAACTCCGAGGTGGGCCGCCAGATGCAGGCTGCCGACTACTACATCCCCGGCACCGACTGGATAGACTTCTTCAATCCCGATGCCGCCGCTGCCTATTGGCGCAACTTCCAGGAGCGGCTGGTGCCCACGGGCATCGATGCCTGGTGGCAGGACGCTACCGAGCCGGAAAACGACGACTTGGCGGGCCGCCGCGTGAACCGTGGCCGCTGGGCTGGCGAGCAGGTGCGCAATGTCTATCCCCTGCTGGTGTGCAAGACCGTGTATGAGGGATTGTCTAGTTTAAAAGCGTCCTCTCCGTTTATCCTCACCCGCTGCGGCTTCCCCGGCATCCAGCGCTATGGCATTGCCCTGTGGAGCGGCGACGTGGGCAACGACTGGGAGACGCTGCGCCGCCAGATAGTGGCCGGACTGGGCGTGCAGGCTGCCGGTATTCCCTGGTGGACCTACGATGCCGGCGGCTTCTTCCGCCCCGGCGACCAGTACACCAATCAGGAATACATAGAGCGCATGCTGCGCTGGATAGAGACGTCGGTCTACCTGCCCCTGATGCGTGTACACGGCTACATGAGCAACACAGAGCCGTGGAACTACGGCCCGGAGGCGCAGGCGGTCATCGCCGAGTGCCTGAAGGAGCGCTACCGGCTGCTGCCCTATATAGAGCGATGTGCCCAGCGCGTCGCCAGCGAGGGATACACGCTGATGCGCCCTCTCGTCTTCGACTTTGCCGACGACCCTGTGGCCCTGCAGCAGAAGTGTGAGTACATGTTCGGCCCGTCGCTGCTCATCAGTCCCGTTACCGAGCCGGGTGTCACTGAGTGGAAGACCTATCTGCCCAAGAGCGACGGCGGCTGGCAGGACTATCGCACAGGCCGCCACTACGACGGCGGGCAGACCGTGACGACGGCCGTTGACAAGGGTCATATCCCCGTCTTCATCCGTGATAAGAATAAAAAGGAACTAAATATCATTAAACAATGAAGCGTTTTTTACTGTTTTTATCATTTGTCGTTTCTCATTTGTCGTTCAGCAGCGTAGCTGCACAGTCAAGTCCCGATGCAGACCCTAACTTCTACATCTACCTCTGCTTCGGGCAGTCGAACATGGAGGGCAACGCCCAGCCGGAAACCGTGGACAAGCAGAATGTCGACGCCCGCTTCCTCATGCTGGCCACCTGCGACTTCTCCTCGCCGAAACGGACGACTGGCGAGTGGTACAAGGCCACGCCGCCCATCGTCAATCCCTGGGGCGGACTGGGCATGGCCGACTATTTCGGCCGCACCATGGTGGCCGCCCTGCCCACGAATGTGAAGGTGGGCGTGGTCGATGTAGCCATCGGCGGCATTGCCATCGAAGGCTTCATGCCCGACAAGATTGCCGGCATCCTGGCCAAGGCCGAGGCCTGGCAGGCAGAGCGCATACGTGCCTACGGTAGCAACCCCTACCAGCGGCTGGTCGACATGGGAAAGAAAGCCCAGGAGGTGGGCATCATCAAGGGCGTCCTGCTGCATCAGGGCTGCTCGAACAACGGCGACCCGAACTGGCCTAACAATGTGAAGAAGATCTACAACAACATGCTCTCCGACCTGGGGCTGAGCGCCGACAGCGTGCCCCTCTTTGCCGGCGAGACGCTGCGTCAGGACCAGGGCGGCAGCTGCTATGCCCACAATACTCAGGTGAACCGTCTGCCAGAGGTCATCCCCACGGCTCATGTCATCTCCTCGCTGGGCTGTCCCGGCAACGGGGTCGACCCGTGGCACTTCAACAACGTGGGCTACCGCGTCATGGGCAAGCGCTATGCCTATGCTGCCCTGCAGACCATGGGCTTGGAGACCAAGGTTAACCCCGATTACCAGATGCCCGACGCCTTGAGGAGGTTCTATGCAGTGAGGGAGATTGACAAGATTAACGACTTGAAGATAGCCGCCGGCTATAGCCGCAAGATCACCACCTACAAGGGAACTTTCAAGGACAACCACAGGGAAGACCTCATCGGGGAGACCACCTTCAGCAGCGATGACTTCCAGATGAGCGGCAACATGATTCTGACCACCGAGGACCAGAATGTCATAGGCATCGTCACCGCCACCTATACCGACTTCATGGGAACGGTATGGACACAGGACATCACCGTGGCCACGGGCACCATGAGGAGCATACAGGGCGTGGAGGCCGATGACGAGACGCTCGACATGCCTGTCTACACCCTGCTCGGCGTGAAAGTGGCGACGGGCAAGGAATGGAATAGCCTGCCCGGCGGCCTCTACATCTTGAATGGCAGAATCATAAGGAAACCTTAGCTGGCGCCGTTACCTCCGCTGTCAAGCACACTGCCACGCGCGCGTAGGCAGGAGAGAGTATGTCTTTTTTCCTAACTCATAAATAAACTTAAAACATGAAGAAGCTGTTATTGCTGCTGCCATTACTGGCATTGTGGGGCTGCAACCCCAGTGAGAAAAAGGCTGAAAGCCCAGTGTTGACTGTCGAGGGAGGCCAGATTCAAGGTGTGCCGGCCGATAATCCTGGTGTGTATGTCTATCGGGGCATCCCCTACGCCGCCGCGCCTATCGGCGACCTTCGCTGGAAGGAGCCGCAGCCCGTCGTGGCATGGGAAGGCGTGCGCCAGTGCGACAAGTTCGGCCATCCCGGCTATCAGGCCGTACACTATCCCGGTTTCTATGCCTCAGAGTGGGGCTATGGCGACGAGGCTCCTTACAGTGAGGACTGCCTCTACCTGAACGTCTGGACAAATGCTCCCGGCCAGCTGGACAAGAAGCTGCCTGTGGCCCTGTGGATACATGGCGGCGGCTATCGCGAAGGCTGGGGATCGGAGCCTGAGTTCGACGCACAGGAATGGGCATCGAAGGATGTGGTGCTCGTCAGCATCAACTACCGTCTGGGCATCTTCGGCTTCATGACGTATGCCGGACTGTCGGAGGAGAGTCCCAATCATGTCAGCGGCAACTACGGCATACTCGACCAGATTCAGTCGCTGAAGTGGATTAAGGCCAACATCGAACAGTTTGGCGGCGACCCCGACAACGTGACCATCTTCGGGCAGAGTGCCGGCGCCGGCAGCGTGCGCACGCTCTGCGAGAGTCCGCTGGCCCGTGGCCTGTTCCACAAGGCAGTCATCATGAGCGGCGGCGGCATCAATGTTCCTCCCAAGGAGGGTGAGGAGGCCAAGCCTGCTACGCCGATGAACCGCTTCTTCATGTATAATCCCACGCTGGCCGAGAGCGAGGCCGAGACTAAGAAGGTGATGGACTGGGCCGGACTGACCGACCTGGAGAAGCTGCGCCAGGCCTCCACGGAAATCATGTACACCGTGGGACAGCTCTATGGCATGGTGACGAAGGACGATCTCTTCCTCATGCAGCGTCCCATCGTCGACGGCTATGTATCGCTGAAGACCTTCGATGAGGCCACCCGCGAGGGGACCATCGCCGACGTGCCCTATATGATAGGCTATACGCTGAACGACATGGGCTCGATGTCGGCAGGCATCGCCGAGTTCTGTAAGGTGCGCCAGGAACAGGGCGGCAAGGCTTGGGCCTACGAGTTTGCCCGTCCGCTGCCCGACGACGGCAAGCATCCCGAGATTACCGACCGCCTGAAGGGTGCCTTCCACTCCAGCGACCTCTGGTTCGTCTTCAAGAGCCTGAAACACTGCTGGCGCCCCTGGACACAGGGCGACTGGGACCTGTCTGAGAAGATGCTTACCGCCTGGACCAACTTTGCCAAGTACAGCGACCCCAACGGCAACGGCGAGGGCGAAGGCCTGGGCTGGGAGCCTTGCACGGCTGAGAACCCGCAGTTCATGCTCTTCAAGCTCGATGCCAACGATGCCGAGGCATCGGAGATGGGCGAGCCTATTATGCCAGAGTAATAGCCGATGATAAAACTTAGACTTGACAGAATGAAAGGAGTGATGGCCTTTTGCGCGACGGCCCTGCTGGCCGGGTGCGCTCCAGCTACTACGGATATGGAACAGCAGATAGACGAACTCTATGAGCGCATGACGCAGGAGGAGCGGATAGCCCAGCTGAGGAGCATGTATATGGATGAGCTCTTCGACGGGCAGGGACAGCTGGACACCGCCCGCTGCCGCCAGCTCATTCCTCATGGCATAGGCCACTTCTCACAGTATGCCAGTCAGAAACCTACCGACCCGAATGTCCTGCGCGACCGCGTGGCGGCCGTGCAGGACTGGCTGATGCACAACACGCCCAGCGGCATCCCGGCCCTCTTCCACGAGGAGGTGCTCTCGGGCGTCAACACCCGTGGCGCCACTATCTACCCGCAGCAGATTGGGCAGGCCTGCTCGTTCAACCCTGAGCTGGCAGCGCTGAAGACGCTGCAGACGGGCATCGCCATGCGTAAGATGGGCGGTGTGCTGTCGCTCTCGCCCATGGTCGACGTGTGCCGCACGCCTAGCTTCAACCGTCTGGAAGAGTCGTATGGCGAGGACGGCTATCTCTCTGCCGTCATGGGAACCGCCTTTGTGCGCGGCTTGCAGCAGGGCGACCTGAAGAAAGGCGTGGGTGCCTGCTCGAAACACTACTTGGGCTATGGCGGAGGCGGTGATGCAGAAGAGAAGGAGCTGATGGAGGAAATTCTGTTGCCCCACGAGACCATGATTCGCCTGGAGGGAAGCCTGGCCGTCATGCCTGGCTATCATGCCATGAAGGCCTCCCCCAGCCCCTCCGAAGGAGAGAAGGCCGTGAATTGCGTGGCCAACAGCTATATCCTGAAGGACATTCTGCGCGATTACCTCGGATTCGACGGCATGGTGGTCAGCGACTACACCGCCATCGACCAGCTGCCTGAGCCCCCCGAATTCCCCAGTGAGCGGATGATGGCATGGACGAAGACGGACAGAGCTGCCGCCGCCATCAATGCCGGCAACGATGTGGACTTCCCCCACGGTGCGAACTACAAATTCCTGCAGGATGCCCTCGACGACGGATTGGTGCGCCCGGAGGCTTTTGAGCGCGCCGTAAAGGATGTGCTCCGCTATAAGTTCCGTGCCGGGCTATTCGATGAGCATCCCTACCTCTACAGCGCGGAGAACATCGTGCTCGACACCCCCGAGGAGCGGCAGACGGCTTACGATATCGCTACGCAGTCCGTCGTACTGCTGGAGAACAACGGCATACTGCCGCTGCAACGTTCGACGTCTGACGCCCAACGTTCAACGTCGATTCTTCTCACTGGCCCTAACGCCAACTCCATGTGGGCCATGTGTGGCGACTATTCCTTCCCCGCCATGAGTTACTTCTGGAAGAAGGTGGAGAGCGACCTCGACCATCCCCATGTGGTGACATTGCTTGAAGGTATGAACGACCGCAAGCCGGAGGGCGTCAACGTGCTGTATTCCCGTGGATGCGACTGGACCGACACCATCGAGACGAAGTATGCCGTAGGTGGCGACGAGCGGGCCTGGGAGTATGAGATTCTGCACCGCAAGGTGGACTCCGGCGAGAAGGCCGATGCCCGTGAAGCCCTGCAGATGGCCCGTCAGGCCGATGTCATCATCGCTGCCATGGGCGAGAATGTCATGCTCTGCGGAGAGAACCGCGACCGCCAGGGGCTGCGTCTGCCCGGACGGCAGGAGCAGTATGTGGAACAGCTGCTGGCCACGGGCAAGCCGGTGATCCTCGTGCTCTTCGGCGGACGCGCACAGGTCGTCTCCGGTCTGGCCGAGCGCTGTGCCGCTGTCGTTCAGGCCTGGTATCCGGGCGAGGAGGGTGGCCATGCCGTGGCCGACATCCTCTTCGGAAAAGTCTCGCCCTCGGCAAAGCTGTCGGTCAGCTATCCCAACACGGAGGTCTACGAGCCGCTCTGCTACAACTATTCCGCTGAGCCTGACACCCGTGTGCAGTGGCCCTTCGGCTATGGTCTGAGCTATACCGCCTTTGAATACACCAACCTGCAGATGAACAGTGAGGCTGCAACAGCCGACGAGAGCATCGGCCTCTCCTTCGATGTGAAGAACACAGGCACTGTGGCAGCCGACGAGATAGCCCAGGTCTACCTCTCGCCCACATCTGCCGACCAGCCCATCCGTCCCATCCAGCTTCAGGGCTTTGCCCGCATATCCCTCCAGCCTGGCGAGACGAAGACTGTCAGGATGAAGCTTTTTACCGAGCAGCTTGGCTACTACAGCAACAATGGCCAGCGCCAGTGGAATGTCAGCCCCGGCAGCTATCTCGTCAAGATTGGCGCCTCTTCTGCCGACATCCGCCTGCAGCAGCAGGTCACCCTGAAGGGCGAGGCGGTCAGCAAACCTCTGCGCGAGTACTATTTCTCTAAGAATCTATAACATCAAAACAACTGATACAACAAGGAACATCTTTATTACACCAATGAAAAAGACTTTGCTAACAACAGTGATGCTGTGTCTGGCGCTGGGAGCCTCGGCACAGACGGAAAGCGCGAAACAGCGTGTCGTCGAAGACGGCGGAACCGGCCCCTACAAGGCCATTATGAAAGAGGAGGCTAGCCTCCCGGCACATACTATCTTCGCTCCGCAGGATTTGTCGGCCTTCGGTGCCTCGAAGCCCCTGCCCGTACTCGTATGGGGCAATGGCGCCTGCACCAACTCGCCGTGGGAGCACTACAAGTTTCTCAACGAGATTGCCAGCTACGGATTCATCGTGGCCGCCACAGGCTACATCCCCATGGAGGACAAGCCCTACCGGGGACCCATGTCCACCACCCAGCAGCAGATAGAGAGCATTGACTGGGTCATTGCACAGAATGCCGACCCTGCCTCGCCCTACTACCAGAAAATCGACACGAAGCAGATCTGCGTGGCTGGCATGTCGTGCGGCGGCTTGCAGACGCTGTTCAACTGTGCCGACCCCCGCATCTCCCTGCTGATGATTTGCAACAGCGGCCTCTTCAACCAGCAGAATGCCGGACAGGCCGTCGGGGGCATGCCCATGCCTCCGAAGGAGAAGCTCACCGAGATTCACACGCCCATCATCTACATCCTTGGAGGCGAGTCGGACATCGCTTACGGTAACGGCATGGACGACTTCCACCGCATCAGCCACGTGCCGGCATACGCTGCCAACTTACCCGTGGGCCACGGCGGCACTTACAGCAAGCCTCACGGCGGCGAGTTTGCCGTGGTGGCACTGGCCTGGCTGCAGTGGCAGCTGAAGGGCGACCAGAAGGCAGCGCTCATGTTCAAGGGAAAGGACAACGAGCTGTCGCGCCGCGAGGGCTGGACGCTGGAGAAGAACGACAAGGCACAATAATCAACTATTTAAAGAAGCACATTCACTATCTATGACACAACATATCAAGAGAATGATGACCGTCACCCTGATGGCAGCCGCGCTTGCCGTAGGGGTGAGCGGCCAGAGCCTGAAGCCCTGGACGAAAGGGGGCTTTGAGACAGGAAAATATCGTAATCTCTTCGTGGAAATGGGCTATAAGCAGGCCGATGTCGATGCGAAACTCAAGGAGGTGTTCAACGATGTGTTCCGCGGACCGAACAAGGTCTACTTCGAGGTGGGCGACTCCATGGCCTACATCTCCGACATCAAGAACCACGATGTGCGCACCGAGGGCATGTCGTACGGACTGATGATTGCCGTGCAGTTTGGCGAGAAGGACATCTTCGACCGCCTCTGGCGCTGGGGAAAGAAGTACATGCAGCACCAGGACGGCATCCGCAAGGGCTACTTCGCCTGGAGCTGCCGCACCGACGGCACACGCAACTCGCCCGGAGCTGCGAGCGACGGTGAGCTTTACTACATCACCGCTCTGCTCTTCGCCTCCAACCGTTGGGGCAACGACACCGGCATCAACTACAAGGCTGAGGCACAGTATATTCTGAACTGTGTGCAGCCGAAGGAATATGAGCCAGAGCGGCGTGGCGGCTTCGGCGGCGGCTTCGGTGGCTTTGGCGGTCAGCAGCAGGCTGGCCCGCAGAAGATGTTCCTCATCAACCCCGAGACAGACCTCATCACCTTCACCCCCGACGGCTTCGGCCAGAGCTACACCGACCCCAGCTATCACATCCCCGCCTTCTATGAGGTATGGGCGAAATGGGCCGACGACGGCCGCTCAGCCTATTGGAACGAATGTGCCAAGAAGAGCCGTGCGTTCCTGCATAAAGCCATCAACGAGACCACGGGCCTGAATGCCGACATGTGTCAGTACGACGGCAGCGAGATGCAGATGCCACGCTTCCCCGGCATGCCGCAGGGAGGACAGCAGCAGGGCGCTCCCCGCCGCAATGGCAGCAATAATTTCCGCTACGATTCCTGGCGCGTGCCCATGAATATCACCATGGACTACGAGTGGAGCTGTGCCGACGGCGAGTGGCAGCGCCAGTACGGAGAGAAAATCCAGAACTTCTTCTACAGTCAGGGTGTGGACACCTTCGTCGACCAGTACCGCACCGACGGCACCCTGCCCGAAGGCAACGAGATTCTGCAGGCCGGCGGCTTCCGCAAGCTGCGCCACAGCATCGGCCTCGTGGCTACTGTCGCTGCAGCCTCGCAGATGTGCAGCCACGCGAAGAGCAAGGAATTTGTCGATGCCTTGTGGAACGCCAAGCATGTGCCGTTTGAGGATGGCTACTTCGATGCCTACTACGACGGTCTGCTCCGCCTCTTTGCTTTCATGCACCTCAGTGGCCGCTATCAGGTCATCACCCCCCGTCTTCCATAGGCCTGACAGTTTTTTTGCGGGAAAACTTGCGGAGGAATGAAAAGTTTTTTGTAACTTTGCACCGGAAGTATTATACACTACGATGAAAAAGGCTATAAAGAACTTTGAAGAACTCATTTCACGCCTGTCCGGGGGTGAAAAAAGCAAGCGAGTAGCAGTGGCCTGTCCCCATGACGAGACCACGCTGCAGGCAGTGAAGAAGGCAATGGACGAGGGCTTTGCAGCTCCCGTACTGGTGGGCGATCCGCAGCGCATAGGCTCCGTAGACTGGGCACCCGTCGTTGCCGCTACCGACGATGACGATGCCGCCGCCAAGGCGGTGGCACTGGTGAAGGACGGTGAGGCCGACGTGCTGATGAAGGGGCTGTTGAACACCGACAACCTGCTTCGTGCCGTGCTGAACAAGGAGAAGGGCATCTTGGAGAAAGGCCGGGTGCTGACCCACCTGACCTGTGCCGAGGTGCCCGAATACGACAAGCTGCTGTTTATGACCGACGTGGCCGTCATTCCCTATCCCACCAAGGAGCAGCGTGAGCAGCAGCTGCAGTATCTGCTGGATCTCTGCCGGTCGATGGGCATTGACGAGCCTCGCGTGGCACTCATCAACTGCTCGGAGAAGGTGAACGAGAAGCATTTCCCCTTCACCGTGGAGTATCAGGAGCTCATAGCCCGTACCCAGGCTGGCGACTTTGGCCCATGCATCGTTGACGGCCCCCTCGACCTGAAGACGTCGCTTTCGGCTGCCGCCCTCCACAAGAAAGGCCTTACATCGCCGCTGGAGGGACAGGCCGACGGTCTCATCTTCCCCGACATCCAGGCAGGCAACGTGTTCTACAAGACCATCACCCTCTTTGGCCATGCCCGCACCGCCGCAGTCCTGGCCGGACCGCAGGTGCCCGTGGTGCTCACCTCCCGCGCCGACGGTCTTGAGTCGAAGTTCTTCAGTCTCGCTTTGGCGTGCATCTAAGCCTATGCTCATACTTGTCATCAACCCTGGCTCTACCTCGACCAAGATGGCTGTTTATGAGGATGAACAGCCGATGGTGCTCCGCAGCATCAGCCACACCAATGAGGAACTGTCGCGTTTCGACGATGTCATTGAGCAGCAGGACTACCGCAAGCAGCTGGTGCTCGATGAGCTGGAGCGGGTGGGCATCCCGCTAGAGTTTGACGCCGTCATCGGCCGTGGCGGACTGGTGAAGCCCATCGCAGGCGGTGTCTACGAAATCAATCAGAAGATGCTCGACGACACCCATTCGGGCATCGCCATGCACAACCATGCCTGCAATCTGGGCTGTCTCATCGCCCACGACATTGCTTCCAGCATCCCCGGCTGTCGCTCGTTTATTGCCGACCCCGGCGTGGTGGACGAGCTGAACGACTATGCCCGCATCAGCGGCTCGCCACTGATGAACCGCATCTGCATCTGGCATGCGCTGAACCAGCGGGCCATTGCCCGCCGCTTTGCCAAGGAGATAGGCAAGCAGTATGAAGACCTGAACCTCATCATCTGCCATCTGGGCGGGGGCATCAGTGTGGCAGCCCACGACCATGGCCGCGCCGTCGATGCCAACAATGCGCTCGACGGCGAAGGCCCGTTCTCCCCTGAGCGTGCCGGCAGTCTGCCTGCCGCCGACCTCATCCGTCTTTGCTTCAGCGGCAAGTACACGGAGAAGCAGCTGCTGAAGCGTATTGCCGGAAAGGCCGGACTGAATGCCCATCTGGGCACTGCCGACGTGAAGGAGATAGAAATGCGCATCCGCGACTTTGGCGACACTCATGCCGAGCTCATCCTTAACGCCATGGTCTACCACATTGCCAAGAACATCGCGGGCTTGGGAGCCGTGTTGTGCGGGAAGGTTGATGCCATCCTGCTCACCGGAGGACTGGCACGTTCAGAGTTCGTTATCAGCCGTTTGCGTCAGCGCATCGAGTGGGTCGCTCCAGTCTATTGCTTCCCTGGAGAAGACGAAATGGAGGCCTTGGCACTGAACGCCCTTGCCGTGCTGCGTGGTCAAAGGAAGGTCGCAGAGTACGACTAAAGTGTTCAAAAATCCAAAATGTTTAACCAATATCGGAAGTACTGGTAATTATAGACAAAAATAATCGGGTTTTGATAAGCGATATGTGAAAAAAAATGGTGATATTTGCACATCAAAAATCATAGAGCTTATGGCCTACTTAACTGAAAAAGACCAAATTCGCTATATAGAGTTAGGCAATTTAGTTGTCGACTTCAGCGACGGAGACGTTTTGTTGTTCGACACAGTAAAAGACATTTCACCCTTATACCCATTAAAACCGTCAACAACTCTGATTGCAGCATGCTTTGCAGGCTCGCAGAAGTTGATGACCAATAATGGCAGCATTGACTTTTCTGTCGGTAAAGTGATTATCTGTCCTCCCAACATGAAGGTGAGCGTGGGTGAGCACACCAATGATTTCGCTTGTAGGGTAATGTGTATTTCCGATCATCTGGTAGGTGGTCTTTTGCGCGACAAGATGGACTTGTGGCATCATGCCGTCTACGTGAAAGAAATGAACAGTGTGGAAATGTCGCAGGCTTGCCAGGACGAGCTTCAGCTCTATCTCTCGCTGATACGCTCAAAGCTGAAGCGCAAAAAGACCCCCACTCCCAATGAAATCATGCTCGCCCTGTTGCGTGCCCTGCTGCTGGAGCTGTGTTTTGCTCTGGAAAGCGACGGCAATATGCACCATGAGAAGAAACTCACTCAGGGTAAGGTGCTGTTTAACCGTTTCCTTAGCCTCATCTCCAACAGTCAGGTGAAACGAATGCCTATCTCTCATTATGCCAGCCAGTTGGCCATCACGCCTAAATACCTGACCATGCTCTGTCTGAAATATTCCAACAAGACGGCATCGGAGTGGGTTGCCCAGTACACCGTGGAGGAGATACGCTTCTACCTGAAGAGTACCGACTTGAGCATTAAGGAAATATCTGCCCGTCTGGGCTTCTCTAACATGAGCCATTTCGGCAGTTACGTGCGCAAGCACCTTGGCATATCGCCCAGCGAATACCGATTCAGCAAGAAATCTTAATTTTTTTCTCCCTTTTTTTCTTCTTTTTGAAAATATCTTCGTACCTTTGCACCCGATATTCAAGGGGTGCCCATAAGTTGTGGGCTGAGATGATACCCTTCTGACCTGATGCGGGTAATACCGACGTAGGGATGGATAGCAGTCAATCGTACTCTCCCCCCTTTTTTATGGTAAATAAAGAAAAAGGTAAAAAGGTAAAAAAAGTAAAAGGGATGAAAAAAATTCTTTTTCTTGTGGCGATGGCCACAACTGTGTGTGCGCAGGCACAGCAAACCGTGCAGAACCGTGTGGAACAGAGGACATCCTCTGACCGTAACCGTGCAGAACAGCAGACTGACTCACTGAAGATGGAACACCTGCAAGAGGTGGTGGTCAGCGGCGTGCGGACGCAGCAGAACGCCCCCTACGCCACGGCGAACATCAAGCGCCAGGAGCTGGCCCAACACTCCACTACCGGGCAGGAGCTGCCTTTCCTCTTTTCCCGTACTCCCGGCGTGCTGGCCTGGAGTGAGAACGGGCTAGGCTCAGGAACAGTCTATATGCGCATCCGTGGTGCCAGCGACTCGCGTATCAATGTCACCCTCGACGGCGTGCCTCTCAACTCGCCTGAGGACCAGTGCGTCTACTGGGCCAACATGAATTCCTATGGCTCTCTCTTAGGCTCTGTGCAGATACAGCGTGGCGTGGGTACCTCGACCAATGGCGACGGCGCTTTCGGAGGAACAGTGGCCCTCTCGTCGAAAGCTCCCATGCAGCGCCCCTCGGCAGAGGTGAGTGCCAGCTATGGCTCGTACAATACCTATAATCTGGGCGGATCGTTCTCCACGGGGCTGCTATGGAACCGCCTCATCTTCGACGGTGCCTACCACGAGACCAATACCGACGGCTTCATGCACGGTACCGGCGGTCGCTCGGGCAGCTACTACGGCGGCCTCACCCTGTCCGTGTCGGACAATATCCTCGTCCGGTACAAGAATTTTGGCAACTTCGAGAAGACCGGCCAGGCCTGGAACGGCATCACCGCCGGCAATGGCGACTACTCGCTGATGGACGGCAACTACGACGACGGCTCCTGGGCCTACCAGACAAAGACCGGCATCAAGACCTACGAGGATATTTACCATGCCGGGCTGGGCCGCTACAACTCGCTCTACGAGCAGCTGAAGACGGACGACGACGGCCTCTTCGTGAAGGATGCCAACGGCAACTACCAGACAGAGCGCTATCAGATGGCCGACGGCTCCTTCTGGCCCAAGACCACCGACAACTTCTGGCAGAGCCACAACCTGCTCACCCTGGTCTGGGACATCGACGACCACTGGAGCACCACAGCCACCCTGCACTATACGCACGGCTATGGCTACTACAAGGAATTCCGCCCGCAGAACAAGCTGACCAAATTCGGACTGACGGCCACCAATGCCGACGGCAGCAACATCAAACGGGCTGACTTCGTACGCAAGAAAGGCTATTATCAGGATACTTACGGCCTGGTAGGCAGCGTGAACTACAAGGACGACAGCTGGGATATCATCGGGGGAATGTCGCTGCAAAACTTCGAGAGCGACCACTTCGGCTATCTCACCTATACCAGCAACGACATCGTACGCCAGCAGTTCCTTGCCAAGGGCGAATACAAATACTACGACTCTGACGCCTCCAAGCTCGACGGCAACATGTACGTAAAGGCCGCCTACCAGCTGAACAGGCAATGGAAGGCGTTTGCCGATGTGCAGTACCGGCATGTGGGCTATAAGACCAGCGGCATCAACGACAAGTTCTACAACGAAAACAGCCGCTGGTTCAACCAGGAGCTTAACATCGACCAGAAGTACGACTTCCTCAACCCGAAGGCCGGCATCAGCTGGAGCGAGGGGCCTCACCATGCATACGCTTCCTTGGCTGTGAGCCACCGCGAGCCGCAGCGCGACAATTTCACCGACAACTACAAATATCCCTTCCCCAAGGCTGAGAGCCTGATGGACTATGAGCTGGGCTATACGTTCTCCACCCGTCAGCTACGCGCGGGCGCGAACATTTATTATATGGACTATACCGACCAGTTTGTGCAGACCGGCGAGCTGAGCGAGATTGGCGAGGCTCTGACCACGAACATCAAGGACAGCTACCGCATGGGCATAGAACTCAGTGCCGCCTGGGACGTGCTGCCCCTGCTCACCCTGGAGGGCAATGCCGCCCTGAGCCAGAACAAGCTGAAGGACTTTACCGAGATGGCCTCCGTGGACTGGGACGACAGTTTCCGCCCCATTCACTACGACGATGCAACGCTGGCTTTCTCGCCGTCGGCCATCCTCAACGGTTTCGTCGACTTCCATTGGCGGGGGCTGACAGCAGTGTGGCACACGGGCTACGTCAGCCGCCAGTATCTGGATAATACGGAGAACAAAGACCGCTCGCTGCCCGCCTATACGGCCAGCGATGTCCGCTTGAGTTACACCCTGTCCCTGCCCAAGCTCTGTATACGTGAGGCTGTCTTCGGGCTGAACATGAACAATGTCTTCAATGCCCACTATGCCACCAGCGGCTGGGTCTACAGCAGCATTCTCGACGACTACGGTCATCCTAACGAGAACCGCTACTACCAGATAGGCTTCATACCCATGGCCGGACGCACGGTGATGGGCAGTGTGACCCTGCGATTCTAGCCACTACACTACATACGGTAAACGCTCAGGGGCTACTTAACAGGATTTACAGATGATGGAATTTCTTTTGGCACATTGGCTCGACATCGTCACCACCGTACTCGGCTTGGCCTATATCCTGCTGGAGTATAGGGCCAGCGTGTGGATGTGGGCGGTGGGCTTTGCCATGCAGGTGCTCGGCATTGTGCTCTACTATCAGAAGGGGCTTTATGCCGACTGCGGCATGGAGTTCTACTATCTGGCCATGACCATCTATGGCTGGTGGAGATGGATAAGAAAGTCTCCAAAGTTAATGGGCAACAGCGGTCAGAACGAAGCTTCTTCAGCCTCCCAACCCCCTGACTCAGGGGGCTTGGCCATCCGTCACTTCCCCCACCGCCTGGTGCTGCCCTGGCTGGCGGTTATCGCCGTCGTTTGGGCCGTCATCTACTGGCTGCTGGTCATGTTCACCAACAGCAATGTGCCCCTGGCCGACAGTTTCACCACGGCACTGAGCATCATCGGCATCTGGGCACTGGCCCACAAGTACCTGGAGCAGTGGCTCATCTGGATTGCCGTCGATGCGGTAACCTGTGCGCTCTATTTCTACAAGGATATTCCCTTCAAGGCCTCGCTCTATGCCCTCTATGTCATCATCGCCATCTTTGGCTACTTCAGGTGGCGGCGCTTGATGGTAGTTAAATAAACAAAAAAACGCCTCGCTGCTATCTCTTAACTGCCAACTCTTTCGTACCTTTGCAGCCAATATTTCGAATCATTGAAAACTGAATTATAACAATACAGACCTCACCCTCCCCCTCTCCGAGGGGAGGGGAGCAGCTACCGCCGGAGAACAAGCCGAATGGCACTCCTCTCCATCCCTGGCAAGGGACAGGGGTGGGGTCTCTAACTTTAGTTATACACAAGCCGCTATGCTGAAAAACTTGATGACCGACAAGCAGCAGGAACTGCTGATACGCCTGATTAAAGAAAGTGAGACCATTATTTGCCTGTGTCACCAGAACCCCGACGGCGACGCCATTGGCTCTTGCCTGGCTTGGGCCGAGCTGCTGAAGACGGTATACGGGAAGACGGCACAGATTTTCGTGCCCGACCAGTATCCCGACTATCTGCAGTGGCTGCCCAATACCGACAAGATTATCCGCTACGACAAGCATCGCGAGGGCTGCGACTTTGAGCTGGCCCATGCTGACCTGGTGTTCTGTCTGGATTTCAATGCCGCCCATCGCACGGCCGACATGGAGCAGGCCCTTTCCAGCTCACCTGCAAAGAAAGTGCTCATCGACCACCATCTCGACCCCACCGTCGACACAGTCCTCACCATCTCCCACCCTGAGGCCAGCAGCACCTGCGAGCTGGTGTTCCGCCTGGTTTGGCAGCTGGGTTGCTTCGACCAGCTGACGAAACACTTTGCCGTCCCCGTCTATTGCGGCATGATGACCGACACGGGCGGCTTCACCTACAACTCCAGCGACCCAGACATCTTCTTCATCATTTCGCAGCTGCTCACCAAGCGTATCAACAAGGACAAAATCTACCGCAACGTCTTCCACAATTTCTCCGAGAACCGCTTGCGGCTCATGGGATATGTCATGTACCAGCGCCTGGTGGTCGATGCCCAGCGCCACGCCAGCTATTTCACCATCACCCGCGACGACATGCGCAACTTCCATTTCGT
This sequence comes from Prevotella sp., assembly GCA_024697405.1. GTDB lineage: Bacteria > Bacteroidota > Bacteroidia > Bacteroidales > Bacteroidaceae > Prevotella. Next base: position 11,855 of record JAILFU010000065.1, on the reverse strand, counting down.
CAAGGGCGATGCCGAGGGCCTGGTGAACATGCCGCTGCAGATCAAGGGCCACCGGCTGAGCATCTCTCTGCGTGAGGACTCGGAGAAGGACAACCTCATCTGGGTGTCGCTGCGCAGTGTGGACCAGTTCCCCTGCAATGAGATGGCAGCGCGTTTCTTCAACGGCGGCGGCCATCTGAATGCCTCCGGCGGACGCCTCTATTGTTCGCTCGACGAGGCGGTTGAAGTGGCAAAAAAGGCTATCGTAGCCTTTGAAGGAATGTTAAAGTAATAAAAACTATTACCCTTTAACTCCTTTAACTCCCAAAAAATGAGTACCTTTGCAGCCGATTAATCATTTTAAGAATATGAGAAAAGCTATCATAGCGATGTTGGCCGTCTGTAGCTTGTTCACGCTGGTGGCGTGTAACGACTACGAGACCTACGGCGAGAAGAAGGACAAGGAGCGCAAAGCCATCCGTAATTTTCTGGCCGACTCCAGTTTCGTGGTTATCAACGAGGACGTGTTCCATGACAACGGCGACATGACCGACGTCTCCAAGAGGGAGTTCGTCTATTTGAACAACAGCGGCGTCTACATGCAGATTGTGCACAAGGGCTGCGGCACTCCCCTGCAGGATGGCGAGAACAGCGATTTGCTGGTGCGTTTCGTCGAGATGTGCCTGCTCGACACCACTGTGTTCTACAACGATGTGAACCCCTATGACGTCGACGTGATGAACGTCAAGCGGCAGGGAAACACCTTCACCGCCTCGTTCACCAGCGGTGCCTGGGCGCAGTCAATGTATGGTGAGACGGTGCCCGAAGGCCTGCTCGTGCCCCTCAGCTATCTGAACATGGGCCGTCCGCGTTCTGCCACCGACCATATTGCGAAGGTGCGCCTCATCGTGCCGCATACCCGTGGGCACATTATGGCTTCCCGCTATGTCTATCCCTATTATTACGAAATCAGTTTCCAACGTAAGACCGACTTATGACACTTATCAAAAGCATTTCCGGCATCCGCGGCACCATTGGCGGCCGCACGGGCAACACCCTGAATCCACTTGACATCGTAAAGTTTACAACAGCATACGCCACCTTCATCAAGCGAAGTGTAGAAAGTGGAGCGTTTGCCACCGCATCAGAAACCACTGCGGTAGCAAAATCTAAACTCTCCACGCTAAACTCTCCACTAAAAATAGTAGTGGGCCGCGACGGCCGCATCAGCGGCCCGATGGTGCGCGACGTGGTCTGCGGCACCCTGGTGGGCATGGGCTACGAGGTCATTGACATCGGGCTGGCCACTACGCCGACCACCGAGCTGGCCGTGCGCTGGCACGAGGCCGACGGCGGCATCATCATCACCGCTTCACATAACCCCACGCAGTGGAACGCCCTGAAGCTGCTCAACAGCGAGGGTGAGTTCCTGACTGCTGCCGACGGAGCTGAGGTGCTGCGCATTGCCGAGGCCGAGGATTTCGACTATGCCCCTGTAGAACGCCTGGGCCGTGTCATCAAGGACGACACGATGAACCAGCGGCACGTCGACTCGGTGCTGAATCTCCGTCTGGCCGACGTGGAGGCCATCCGCAAGCGTCGCTTCCGTGTCTGCGCCGACACCATCAACAGTGTGGGCGGCATCATCCTCCCCGAGCTGTTCAAGGCTCTGGACGTGGACTACGAGATTCTCAACAGCGAATGCACCGGACAGTTTGCCCACAACCCCGAACCGCTGGAGAAGAACCTCAGCGGCATCATGGACAAGATGCGGCAGGGCGGCTTCGACTTGGGTATCGTCGTCGATCCCGATGTCGACCGTCTGGCATTCATCTGCGAGGACGGCAAGATGTTTGGCGAGGAATACACGCTGGTCAGCGTGGCCGACTATGTGTTGTCTAATTTAGAAGCTGAAGGTATAGAGAGTGCTATTGCACGGGTTTCTGGCGCGGCAGCAAACTCTCAGCTCTCAACTCCCAATTCTCAACTCACCACCGTCTCCAACCTCAGCTCCACGCGGGCCTTGCGCGATGTCACCGAAAAGTATGGTGGCAAATACTCGGCAGCTGCAGTGGGTGAGGTCAACGTCACCACGAAAATGAAGGAGGTAGGAGCTGTCATCGGTGGCGAGGGCAACGGCGGCGTCATCTATCCTGAAAGCCATTATGGCCGCGACGCCTTGGTGGGCATCGCACTCTTCCTGAGCAGTCTTGCCCAGAAAGGCTGCACCGCCAGCGAGCTGCGCCGCACCTTCCCCGACTATCAGATTGCCAAGAACCGCATCGACCTGACGCCCGATACCGATGTCGACGCCATCTTAGTCAAGGTGAAGGAGATGTTTGCCCAAGACCCCGAAGCTGTGGTCAACGACATCGACGGCGTGAAGATAGACTTCCCCACCAAGTGGGTGCACCTGCGCAAGTCGAATACCGAGCCTATCATCCGCGTCTACAGCGAGGCGCGGACCATGGATGAAGCCGACGAACTGGGCAAGCAGCTCATGCAAGTGGTCTATAACATGCAAAGCAAGTGATATACATGCCCGCCTCTGAAAAGTATTCCTTCTTGTTCCTGAGTGTATTCGTGCTGGTCTTTCTCTCCTCTTGCTTCGGAGGGTCAGACGACAGCCATTACGATGTTACCGACTTTTTCAGGAATAAAGGCAATATCTACGAGGAGGTGGTGCATAACGACGATGGCTCCATCACCTATTATGGTCAGAAGTGGGGAGGGCTCTCGGCGCAGTTCGTCAGCAAGGATGGCCCTGCCGATTGGTCGGGCTATGCCAGCATCGTCTTTGAGTTTGCCCAGCCAACAAAGGTGAGCACTCAGGTGGAAGTCAATGGCAAGCTCATCAGCTGGACAAAAGAAGGGGCTACGCGTCTGGAAGCCGATTTCGGCGGCAAGGATGTCAGCGCCATTAGGAACATTTCCCTCCGCCCGTGGGACAGTACCACCATTGTCATCAATCGCATCTACCTCACTGATGCCCAGCCCGTGAAGCATTCTACTTCCCTTTGGGAGGGCAAATGCGTGATGGGAAACTGGACGGGAGGCTTTACGGTCAGCGCCGAAAAGTTTGAACAGGCCAACGAGGGCGATGAGCTGGAAATCATCTACGATTCCGACGTCAGCAATCCTGCTATTACCTACTGGCAGCTGAAAACCGTTTACGACCAGCAGGACGTGCCGCTGCAGGGCAACATCCAAGAGCTGAACGACTGGGGGTGCATACTCGTCAGCCACGAGCTGCACAACTACCGTATCACCCTGACCAAGAGAGACGTTGACGAGCTGCGGAAGTATGGACTCTACGTCAACGGCTACTACACCATCGTCACGCAGTGCAACCTCCTGCAGTAGGATTCAACCTTTATAAGAGCAGCTGGAAAATGGTGCACCAAGTGCACCTTTAGTGTGCATATTGCTGAGTGATAGGCGGATAGCGGGTGCACTATTCCCCGAAAATGGTGCACCAATAATGCTTTTGGTGTACCACGTACTTTTTACTTTTTCCCTTTTTATAGTGCGGAGCCGGTTCTTTGGAAAATGGCGTTAGCGTTTTTCCAAAACTCGTTCGTGTTTTCCCAAAACTCGTTCGTATTTTGGAGGGCGGGGTTGGTGCTCGATTCCATCCCTATTGGTGCTCGATTGTACTTCCATTGTGCACTATCCATCCTCCTGTCTACCAGTTTTTTTGCGCCTCAAAAGTGTACTTGGTGCACCATTTCTCCACCAGATTATAACGTTTCAAGCCATTGCTAAAGGATGTCTTTCTCTGTGAGGCCGGTGAACCTGACGATGTCTGCAATGCTAGCGCCACATGCCTTCATTTTGTGTGCAATCTCTAGCGTCTTCATTCGCTCTCCTTCTGCACGTCCTTCTGCACGTCCTTCTGCACGTCCTTCCGCACGTCCTTCTTCACGTCCTTCCGCACGTCCTTCCTCACGTCCTTCCTCAAAGCCTTCTGCACGCCCTTCCAGCTTACCCTCGCCCCGGGCAGTTATAATCTGATCGGCCAGGATGACACGGTTGTCGATATAGCGGCGATAGGCAGCCTGCTCCTCGCGGTTCATGCTTGCAAATCGCAGTTTTTCGCGTGCCTCCTGCAGTCCGGGGGCATTGGCGTCTTCGGGTATGTCGGTGTTGCTCAGGAAATAGGCCCACTGCTCCAACGGCTCTTTCGACCAGCGGTTGAAGTCATTCACTTTCAGGATGATATATTCGGGAAACAGCTTGTAGACGGCATCCACGCCGAACTTTTGGCGCTGGAAGGTGGACAACTGTAGCACATCGTTAAAATGTGCACCGCGGAACTCGGTCTTACCGCGGTAGAAGAAGTCCTTGCCCTGACCCAGGTCGAAGTACACGATGTTGATGCTGTACACCTTTTTCACGTTCTCGTAGTTCTTTCCGCTGTCAATGTATTCTGTGACCAGTTTTGATGCCCCGAAGAGGATGCGCTGGAAATAGGCGAATTCCGACTCGCCCTGCACCTCCACTAGGAGCATCTCGCCGGCCTCGTCCTCAGCTAGCAGGTCTACGCGGTTCATCTTGGCATCGTCGCGGTCTTTGTTGCTTTCGCTCTCTAGCAGACGATGAATCTTCACACGTTTTTCAAGGAGCGTGGAAACGAAGCCCTCCAGCACGTCGAAGTTAGCCTTGTCGCGTAGCAGCCGTTTCAAGGCCCAGTCAAAACTGATAAATGTCCGGTCTCTCATCTTTTCTGTCATTAGCTGGGGACAAAGATACGAAGAAAAGCCCAAAGTGCAAAATAAATAAAGGTTTTTTTCGCTATTTGTTTGGCAGTTTGCGTTTTTTTTTGTTCCTTTGCAACAAGAATCACTGACACAACTATTATGAAGCATTTCCTGACCACCTTGCTGCTGGCGGCCTCGCTTTCATCGGCGGCCCAGCTGCAGACCCGCATCGAGACTTTCCCCATCAGTAGCGTCCGTTTGGGCGACAGTCAGTTCCTGAAGAACCAGCAGCTAGACATTCACTATCTTCTGGGCATGGACGCCGACCGCCTGTTGGCTCCCTACCTGAAGGGCGCCGGCCTGACGCCGAAGGCCGAGAACTACACCAACTGGGAGAACACCGGCTTGGACGGCCACATCGGCGGCCACTATCTTTCTGCCCTGAGCTATATGCTCGCTGCCACGGGCAACAAGGAGATAGAGGTGCGGCTGGACTATTTCCTCAGCGAGCTGAAGCGTTGCCAGGATGCCGCCGGAAACGGCTATGTTAGCGGCGTGCCCGACCCGAAGAAAATTTGGGGCGAGCTAGCCGAGGGAAACATCCGTGCCAACTCCTTCGGACTGAACGACCGCTGGGTGCCGCTCTACAACATCCATAAGATTTATGCTGGACTGCGTGATGCTTGGCTCATCGCGGGGCGCAAGGCTGCCAAAGACATGCTCGTGAAGCTGACCGACTGGATGATAGACGAGGTGAAGAACCTGACCGACGACCAGATACAGCAGATGCTGCGCAGCGAGCAGGGCGGACTCAATGAGACCTTCGCCGATGTCGCCGCCATCACGGGCGACAAGAAATACCTGCGGCTGGCCCATCAGTTCAGCGACCAGCAGATGCTGCAGCCGCTGCTCAAAGGCGAGGACAATCTGACGGGCAAGCATGCCAACACGCAAATTCCCAAGGTCATCGGCTACAAGCGTATTGCCGACCTGGAGGGCCTGGCCGACTGGGACCGCGCGGCGAAGTTCTTCTGGGACGTGGTTATCGGCCAGCGCAGCGTCAGCATCGGTGGCAACTCCATGCGCGAGCATTTCAATCCCACCAACGATTTCAGCGGACTGCTGGAGAGCGAGCAGGGGCCGGAGAGTTGCAACACCTACAACATGCTGCGCCTGACGAAGATGCTCTACCAGACCTCGGCCGACAAGAATTACATAGACTACTACGAGCGCGCCCTCTACAACCACATCCTCTCCATCCTCAATCCCGTGCAGGGCGGCTTCGTCTACTTTACGCCGATGCGCTCCGGCCACTATCGTGTCTATTCACAACCGCAGACATCGATGTGGTGCTGTGTGGGAACGGGTATTGAGAACCCCGCCCGCTACGGCGAGATGATCTACGCCCACGAGGGCAACGACCTCATTGTCAACCTCTTCATCCCCTCCACACTGATGTGGGGCGACCTGACCGTCAGGCAGGAGAACCGCTTCCCGCAGGAGCCGTCGACCGACCTCACCATCCACACGAAGAAGCCCCGCCAGTTCGTCCTGAAGATTCGCCTGCCCCAGTGGTGCACCAGCGTGACGTCCGTGGTCAACGGTTCCCCCGTTGACACCAAGGAGAAGGACGGCTACCTCGTCATCGACCGCAAGTGGCAGGACGGCGACCGGGTGCATGTGTCGCTGCCCATGCACCTCACTGCCGAGACGACCCCCGACAAGAAGGCCCAGTACTCCTTCCTTTATGGACCCGTCGTGCTGGCTGCCAAGACCGGCACCGATCGTCAGGACGGCATGTATGCCGACGATAGCCGTGGAGGCCACATAGCCAACGGGCCGAAGATTCCCTTAACGCAGATGCCAGCCATCATCGGTTCACCGAATGAGGTGACAGCCCACTTGCAGCCTGTGGAGGGCAAGCCCCTGACGTTCCAGCTGAAAGGCGTCACCATCCCCTCGTTCGAGGGCATGACACTCGTGCCGTTCTACCAGCTCTATGAGTGCCGCTACCAGATATACTTCCCCCTCTACACCGAGGAGGAATGGGCAGCACGACAGCAGCAGCTGGCAGCCGACGAGCAGGCTCGCATGGCCTTTGAGGCCCAGACCGTGGACAAGGTGTACTGCGGCGAGCAGCAGTCGGAGAGCGACCACTTCTACCAGGGCAAGGACGCCTGGAACGGAGCCGACGAGGGCGTCCACTGGCGCCGCACACGTACGTCGTTTTCCTACCAGATGAAGACCACCGATGCTAAGTACGTGCGCATAAAAGGCTTTGCCGACCGCGATGCGATAGTCGTCGGCATCGACGGCACGTCGCTCGGCAGCGTCCGCTTCGACCGTTCCGGCGTAGCCACCGTCGCTTTGCCCGCCGAGATGAAGTCTCCTGCCACCATCACCCTCGGTGCGGAGCAAGGCCGGCAGACGCCGCGCATCAGCGAAATCAGACTTTGCAAATAAGGGCGTTTTATGAGAAGGATGATACTGGCAGCCCTGACGCTGCTGCTGACAACAACGGCGGGGGCCGCCCCCCTGCCGGAGCAGGAGATGCAAGACTCGCTGCTGCAGATGCTGGCCCGCTTCACCACCTATATGAAGGCCGACTTCCAGCCGTGCCAGGAGCCGAACAGCGAGGGTGAGGCCTGTGGCTGCTTCCGTTCGAACAACACCATGCGGAGCAACGAGGACGGCGTGCGGAGCAATGCCGACCTGGGCATGGTCTGCGCCTTCCTCACTAGGTATGGCCGCGACAAGGTGACGCTGCCTCAAGGTGTCAGCTGGCAGGACTTGGAGCAGATGGCCATGCAGTCGCTGGTCTTCGCCTATTCCACCCATAAGGCCAATCGGCTGAAAGTGTGTGCCGACGGCCGCTACTGGGGGTCTGTCAGCGAGCAGGATCATGTGTGGGAGAGTTCGCTATGGGCCATGAGCGTGGCCTATTCGGCGTTCTTCCTTTGGGACCGTCTTTCAGCGCAGCAGCGCACCTGCATCTACCGGCTGCTGAAAGCCGAGTGCAACTACGAGCTGGAGCGGCAGGTGCCCACAGGCTACAAGGGCGACACAAAAGCCGAGGAGAACGGCTGGGAGGCCGATGTGCTGGCTGCCACGCTAGGGCTGTTTCCAGATGATGAACTGGCACCCCGTTGGTATGACCGCATGCGCGAGTTCGCCGTCAACAGCTACTCCCATCCTTCCGACGCCACCGACCAGACCGTCGTTGACCCGGGCTACGACGGCAAACGCGTCTGCGACCTCTACCGGGGGCAGAATCTCTATGAAGACTATACCTTGCAGAACCATAACTACTTCCACACCTCCTACCAGAATGTGGTCATCCAGGAACTGGGCGAGGCCGCGCTGGCACTGAGGCTATTCCGGTCGGTCACAGACCCTTCGCTGAAAAAGGGCAGGGCGGAGAGCAGGGCTTTACTCCACCACTGCCGCGAGGTGTGCGACAGCGTGCTGTGGTGGCTGGCACTGAGCGATGGCGAGCTGGCCATGCCCAACGGCAACGACTGGAGCCTGTTCCTCTACGACCAGATGACCAGCTACACGACGATGGCCTGCATGCTGCGCGATGCCGATGCACTGATGCTGGAGCAGCGGGCCTACGAGATGATAAGATACCGCCAGACGACCACGTCCGACGGCTCGTGGCTGTTGCGCAGCGACATCGGCGCACGCCGTATGGGTGTGGAGGCCCATCGCGTGATGATGACCTGGCTGATGCACCATGTGTGGAGCACGGCCGACATGCAGCCTACGGAATGGGAGAACTTCTGCCAGCGCTATGCTGAGGCCCGTGTGCTGCCCTGCCAGCATGTGGTGCGCTCCAACACCAAAGACCACTTCGCCTGCTTCAGCTGGAGCGAGGGACTCAGGAGCTATACGGGCTACATCGCCCCGCATCAGACCAGGGACTTCCTGCCACAGCTCTCCAACCTGATAGTTCCTTTCAAGGCCAATAACACTGGCAACCTGCTGGGATGGTATGAGGTGGAGGGCCGCCGCACCAATGCCGTGCCGGGAGGGTGGTATGTGACCCTTGACGGCGAAGAGTGGACACTCTACGGCCATCTGCTCTGCAACGACTCGGCACTGGACATGCGTTTCTCCATCCACTCCACGGCAGGGAATGCCTTGGTATATAAAGATACGGTACGCGCACGCGAAGACTGCACTATATTCAAGGAGAAGGGTGGCCTGCTGGCCATCAGCGAGGATGAGTTCACCAGCACCCGTCGCCATTATCGCTTCGGGCCGGGATGGGTGAACATCGACGACTGCTTTGGCATCGTGAACTATTCGGGCAAGCAGATGAGTGTCGACTGTCCGCAGAATGTCAACTCGGTGCTCACTGCCCTCCTTTATGCCAGCTATGACGACCAGCCGCGCAACTGCCGCAAGGGCGAGCTGGTGGACACACGCCATATTGTCTACTACTCAAATGTAGACTGCCAGCAGACCAGCAGGCTGGCCCAGACGGCAGACTACATGGGCAGCCCCAGCTCCAGCGTGGGCAGGGGGAAGAGGGCGGCACGCAGCTCCTCGCAGCGGTGATAGAGAATGTTGAAGGCTGTCACCGTCTGGCGCTTGCGCCGCTCCTGACGGTACTGTTCGCTGTTCCATAGCTTGAAAGCCTTGCCCGTGTGCCCTACGGCATAGTCGCCTAGCGCATCGGCCGTACAACGGAGGGGCGTATCGGGAAACCACGCCTGCATCTGCTGGGCGAATTTGGTCAGTTTCAGTTCGTCGAGCATCTTCAGATCCATCGTCACCCTGTAGACGGCATACCACTCGTAGCAATGTCTCATCTGCAGCACGATGACCCGCTCCACCACACTCCTGATGGTGGCGAAGTCTATCGGTCGGCGGTTGCTGAAGGCCTTGAACACCAGGTTCCTCGGCTGCTCAGTCTGGGGCGTTTGGGCGGAAGGGGCAGGAGTGTGCTCCCCGTTTGTGCGGCGCATGCGCATCACTGCCTTGGCACAGTCGCTGTAGGGGGTGCGCTGCATGCTTTTGCGGAGTCCGATGACCTTGCCGATGATGCGCCAGAGCGAGCCGGTCAGCGCAATGGCGTCGTACTCGCTGTTCTGTGGCACCAGCCACATCGTGCCATCCTCGTCGGTGAACAGCGTCTTCACCGTGTAGGAACCATCCACCTCGGCCACCACGATGTCGCCGTCGGCCACTTCCGTGCCCATCTGCACTTCCAGCCGGTCGCCCGACATGATGCCGGCGTCTTTCATCGACAGCCCTTCGGCATCGATGAGGAACACCGGGTGACGGCCCACCAGCTTGCGGGGCAGCAGCACATGCTCCCCGTCGCTGCTGTCGCCAGCCTCGGCAGGATATCCCGCCAGGACGGGGACGTCGACCAGCGGCACGGCCGTGTCGCACTTCAGGGGGTTCAGCCCTGCCTGGCGCATGCGTTTCAGTTCTTCGTTCAGTTCCTTCTTGTTCATCGTCGTTGTCTGCTTATGCCATGCAAAGGTACGAAAAATTATTCTTTCCTTCCACAAAGAGCAGCCCTTTTTTTGCTAGAATGCGCTTTATAGGAAAAAAACAGCCGAAGGTTTGCTATTATCTCAGGAAAAATTAGTAATTTTGCACACAGATTCTTTTTTAACCAAAACAAACGATATGAAACCTACACTATTCCTGCTCGCTGCTGGCATGGGCAGCCGCTACGGCGGACTGAAGCAGCTCGACGGTCTGGGCCCCAATGGCGAGACCATTATGGACTATAGTATCTACGATGCCATACAGGCCGGATTCGGAAAGATCGTATGGGTTATCCGCAAGGACTTCGAGGAGCAGTTCCGCACGCAGATCCTTTCGAAGTACGAGGGACAGGTGCCTTGTGAGCTCTGCTTCCAGGCACTCGACTCGCTGCCCGAAGGATTCACCGTGCCCGAAGGCCGTGTAAAGCCCTGGGGAACCAACCACGCCGTGCTCATGGGCAAGGACGTCATCAAGGAGCCCTTCTGTGTTATCAACTGCGACGACTTCTACGGCCGCGATGCCTTCATGCAGATAGGCAAGTTCCTGGCTAACCTGCCCGATGGCTCTAAGAACGAGTATGCCATGGTGGGCTTCCGCTGCTGCAACACGCTGAGTGAGAACGGAAGTGTGGCACGCGGCGTATGCGCCTACAATGAGAAGCGCCACCTCACCGACGTGGTGGAGCGTACGGAGATTATGCGCATAGCCGACAAGGGCAATGCCATCTGCTTCAAGGACGAGCAGGGCGAGTGGCAGCCCCTGGAGGAGAATGTGCCTGTCAGCATGAACATGTGGGGCTTCACACCCGACTACTTCGATTACTCCGAGGCATACTTCAAGGAGTTCCTCAGCAACCCGAAGAACATGGAGAACCTGAAGGCCGAGTTCTTCATCCCGCTCATGGTGAACAAGCTCATCACCGAGGGAACGGCCACCTGCGAAGTGCTCGACACCACCTCGAAGTGGTTCGGCGTTACATACGCTGCCGACCGCCAGGCCACTGTGGAGCGCATCCAGAAGCTCGTCGACGAGGGTGTATATCCCAACAAACTGTTCTGAAAGCAGCCTTGGCAATGACGCGCATGCGTCGCCAGGAGAGCAGCAATGACCACCTTGGGCAGTTCTTTTCTTTTGAAAGAGCTGCCCAAGTGGTGGTTATCGTTTACTTTTTCATAAACGGCGGAAGAAAATCATTCTTTTTTTTGTAGTTTTCTTTTTTTTTTGTACCTTTGCACCGTATTCGAATACATTATTAATAATTGATTATGAAGATGAACGCAAAGCTATTGATTGGCCTGGCTTGTTTGTCGTTGGGATTAATGGCGTGCTCGCACGATGACGGAACCTATACCGAGGCCGACAAACTGGCAAATGCCGAAAAGCATCTCGGCGCGAAGATTGACCCTCAGCATGACTGGAAGATGACAAAGGAGGTAACAGCCAGCATCACTGTAAATCTGGGTCTGGACCAGCAGTACACCGTAGCCGTGTATGACAAGAATCCTTTGTTTAACGAGGACGTATCCTATTACACTCGCACCACTGTGGCCGAAGGAGAGACTGTCACACTGAGGTTTTCTGTCCCCTCCACGAAGAATGTCCTTTATGTAGGAGCCATTGACAGCCAGCAGCAGCGTGTGCTGAAGACCGTGGCTGTGGAGAATGGCA
>JAILFU010000047.1 GCA_024697405.1 Prevotella sp. | reverse complement strand
GGCGGCAGTATTTTTTCAAACGGCGGCAGTATTTTCGGGGCACTGGTTCTCTCTGCCTGTAGCTACTAGGGTAGCGCGAAAAACAGTGGTGTAGCTACCGACAACTGTTTGCCGTTCAGTCTGTTTGTTGCTAATGTAGTTAGTGTAGCGCGGTTTTCTCGCGCGCGTAATATACGCGCGCGCGAGGAACGCTGAATGAAGTATTAGCGAAGCATTAACGGAACATTTACGTGTTATTTACGCATATTAGCGTGATGCCGTAGGCACATATAAAACAGAATATTATTGTTTTGTCTGCGACGCTACGTGTAATATGCGTAAATGACACGTAAATGGGTCGTGAATATTTTGGTAATGATATGGCAGTCGACCCCAGGACTTCTTCTCCGGCGGTAGCCGCATTCTTGCGTCCCTTTGGTAGCAAGCGACCTGCGGTCGAGCGCCCGACCAGAGGTCGCCTACCCGTAGCCTTTCCCCTCCCCGGGGAGGGGCAGGGTTCAAGAGGGGAGCGGCTACCGCCGGAGAAGAAGTCCTGGGTCAGCTGCTATGTTGTTGCCTATTCTTTTCCCTAATTAGTGAATAATCTTTTCTACAATTAGTGAATTCTCTTTTCCACAATTAGTGGAGTAGATTTTCCACAATTAGTGTATTATATTTTCCACAATTAGTTTCCCAGGCGCAGCCATTAATGGATAATTACATGGCAATTATATGTTAAAAGATTCATTAACGGAACATTTACGTATATTCACGCATATTTACGTTATGCCGGAGGCACAAATAGCACCAAGATTTTTGTCTGCGACGCTACGTTAATATGCGTGAATGACACGTGAATGGGTCGTGAATATTTTTAATCTATCTCAGGCATTTAGATAGCAGCGTGGCAATGGAGCAATCACTTGTCGTCGTAATGGCCCCAGGCCGAGAGCACAAGTACCTCGACTACCTGGTCGTGAATCTCATAGATAAGCCGGTGCTTGTCGCTGATCTTGCGTCGCCACTGGCCAGCACGGTCTGCGGAGAGCTGCTTTGGTTTGCCAGTGCCTGTGCGTGGATGCTCGTAAAGCTCACCGATAAGCTTCAGAGCTTTCACATAATACTTTGGCTCGTCCTTTTTCAGCTTTACAAGGTCTTGCTGGGCTTTTTCCTTGATGTCAACAAAATAGCGGCTCATAGGCTGCTGATGTACTTGTCAAGTTCTTCTACACTATCGAACCTTTTCGACGGTCCTTTCTTGGCATCGTCAATCATCTGGAAGAATTCTTCCTTGCTCATCAGCGTAGGGTCGGACTCACGTTCTTTCACCAGCTTCCTGACGTACTTCGTCAGGCGCCTCATCAGTGGCTCACTGTCGGCTATGGCTCCTATTCCTTGCCACAGCTCGGTGTTCATCGCATTGAGTTGTACTGCTGTCATGATAGATGTTCATTGATTGTGCTTGCAAAGATATACAGAAAAAGTGAAACCACAAAATAAATAAACAGAAAATAGAATGATATAGCAGCTAACCCGGGAATTCTTCTCCGGCGGTAGCCACTCCCCTCCCATCAAGGGGAGGGGAGCGCCATGCGGGTCAGTTTGTGACGAAAATCTTGGCGACGATATTGCCGTTGACCCAGGACTAAACTGTGGGGTTTACTCCCACTCTATCGTGCCTGTGGGCTTCGGCGTGAGGTCGTAGAGCACACGGTTCACGCCTGGCACCTCGGTGATGATGCGCTGGGTGATGTGATGCAGCAGGGGGTAGGGAATCTCCTCGATGGTGGCTGTCATGGCGTCGCGGGTGTTCACGGCACGTATGATGACCGGCCAGTCCCAGCTGCGGCGGTTGTCTTTCACGCCGGTGGACTTGTAGTCGGGCACGATGGTGAAGTACTGCCACACCTTGCCTTCCAGTCCGTTCTTGGCAAACTCCTCGCGGAGGATGGCGTCGCTTTCGCGTAGAGCTTCCAGACGGTCGCGCGTGATGGCGCCTGTGCAGCGCACACCCAAGCCGGGGCCGGGGAAGGGCTGGCGGTAGACCATGTTGTCGGGCAGTCCTAGCTCCTTGCCCACTACGCGTACCTCGTCCTTGAAGAGCAGTTTGATGGGCTCCACGAGTTCAAACTGCATGTCTTCGGGCAGGCCGCCCACGTTGTGGTGGGACTTCACTGGTCCTGACTCTACGATGTCGGGATAGATGGTGCCCTGTGCGAGGAAGCTGATGCCCTCGAGCTTGCGGGCCTCCTCCTCGAAGACACGGATAAACTCTGCGCCGATGATCTTGCGCTTCTGCTCGGGGTCGGCCACACCGGCCAGCTTGTCGAGGAAGCGGTCGGTGGCGTCGACATATACCAGGTTGGCGTTTAGCTCGTCGCGGAAGACGCGCACCACCTGCTCTGGCTCGCCCTTGCGCAGCAGGCCGTGGTTCACATGCACCGACACGAGCTGCCGGCCCACTGCCTTGATGAGCAGTGCTGCCACCACCGACGAGTCGACGCCGCCTGAGAGTGCCAGCAGCACTTTCTTGTCGCCAATCTGAGCACGCAGCTCCTTAATCTGTTCCTCGATGTATTCCTGGGCCAAGGCGGGAGTCGTAATGCGCTCCATGTCGGCCGGCCGCACGTTACCTGTTGTCATCATAATGATTATGTGTTTAAGTGAATAATAATGGTGTTCTCGGTGGGGTCTGTATCATGTTCGCTTTCGATGATTCGAATTAACCGCTGCAAAGGTACGAATAAGTTGGCAAAACACAAAGAGATTCGTGGCATTTTTTTGTGCAACGATAAAGCAGATGAGATGTTTTTGTCTGCGACGCTACGTGAATATGCGTGAATGACACGTGAATGGAACACGAACAGAACACGAACAGCACACAAATAGAACACAAATTGTGGAAAATAGGGGGAAAATTAAGGAAAATAATCTTTGGCTGACACCAGGAATTCTTCTCCGGCGGTAGCCGCTCCCCTCCCCTCAAGGGGAGGGGCAGGGGTGGGGTCTCTAACTTTTTCCACGGAGAAAACACAAACGATAACAAACTCGCGGCAGGATATTAGAGACCCCACCCCTGCCCCGGCTTCGCCCCACCGTCGCTTCGCTCCCCAATTGCTCCCTCCTCGCAATTGCCTTGAGGGGAGGGGAGCGGCTACCGCCGGAAAAGTAAATGCAGGCCAACTGCTATGTTGTTGCCTAAATTTTTCCATAATTAGTGGAGTAGATTTTCCACAATTAGTGAATAATCTTTTCCACAATTAGTGAAGAATCTTTTCCACAATTAGCGAATTATATTTTCCGTAATTAGTGAAGAATCTTTTCCACAATTAGTGAATTATCTTTTCCGCAATTAGTGAAGAATCTTTTCCACAATTAGTGAATTATATTTTCCGTAATTAGTGAATTTTCTTTTCCACAATTAGTGAATAACCTTTTTCCGCAATTAGTGAATTACATTTTCCACAATTAGTGTATAATGACAATCCGCTATCAGGTGAATTACATTTTCCACAATTAGTGTATAATGACAATCAGCCATCAGGTGTACGAGACGCTTTTAGCGTCAGAAGTTTTCAAACAACGCCACCATTTTCCGGCCACATAGGAGAAGGGTTTACATGTTAATGGTGCAGAGCGTGCATTAGTCTTTCTGTTTCGCGTCGAGGTGGTAGGTGAAGCTGATGGTGACGTAGTGATGGCGGAAGTCCTCCCACGAGGTGCTGTGCTGATAGGCGGAGCGCTCGCTACGGAAGTTGTCCTGATTGTTCAGGATGTCCTCGAACTCCAGTTTCAGGCGGGCCTTGTTCTTCAGGATTTTCCAAGTGACGGCGGCATTCCAGAGCAGCAGGTTGCGGTTCATAGACTGGGCCGCATAGCCTCGGCGGGTGGTCTCGGTGAGGTCGGTCTCGAAGACAAACTTTCCCCATGTTGCCTCGCCGTTGAAGCCGAAGCTGTTGTCCCAAAGGGTAGTGTTCTGTTCGGGCGAAGCAGAGAATCTTAGACGGTCGGCCTCGATTTTGGCATACACAGAAGCCTTGAGCCAGTTTTTGTCATAAGACAGGGTGAGCTTGTTTCTAGGGTGGAAGTTGGCCTGGCGGTTTAACGTCCGCTCAGTCTGCGTGGGCAGCAGAGTCAGGTAGCCGTAGTGTTGCCCAGTGTTGATCCGGAAGTCGTTCTCCAAGCGGAACATTTCGCCGAGGGCTTGGTCTATATTGACACGGTACTCCCATGTGTAACTGCCTCGTATATTTTCCGTGCAACTGACATAGACGGCAGTAGATGGGTTATAGCTGAGGGCCGTCACATGGTCGCGGTCGCTGGTATTGAAGGCGACGCTGGCACTGAGCGAAGTCTGGCTGCGGGCGAGCACCATGTTGTACGCGAGCCTTACGTTGTGACTGTGGGTGTCTTTCAGACTGGGGTTTCCCTCGGTGATGAAGAGCGGGTCGGTGAGGTCGCGGTAGCCGATGGTCTGTAGGATTCTTGGCTTCGAAGTGCTGAAACCATAGTTCAGCTCAAAGCCTACGGTCTTGCTGAGTTTCAGCGTTGTCCGCAGCGACGGGTCTACAAGGAAGGAGTGGCGTACGGCGGCGGTATCAAGCATTCCGCGCTGGTAGTCTTGATGTTCGCGTCTCCAATTGACGGAGACGCTTGGCATGAGTTGTAAGGGCGCAAGGTTGACGGTCTGGTCGATGCGCAGGCTGTGGCTGTTGTTGAAGAGTCTGTTACGGTAGCTGTTGGCTGCGTCGGCCATACCGTTGGTCAAGAATTCACGGTCTTCATGGTTGCTGCCCTTATGATATTTGTATTGTGCCGCCATCATCCATTTCTTCGTGAGCCAGCGGGCGTGATGGACTTCTGCATCCACGGACAGGCGGGAGTTGGGCGAAGTGAAGAACTGACTCAATTGGGAAGACGCGAGCGAGGCGACATGCGAGGTGACGGTGCGGTCGGTCCAACTGTCGGTCTTGCTGTCGCTGTAGTTGAGCGAGATGCTGGTTCCGAGCGAGCCGTCCTTCACGTAGTGCTCCCAGCCAGCGGAGGTGCTGAGCTCGGTGGAGCGGCCGTCGCCGTGAGTGCTGTTGAGTTGCGACAGGGTCGCTGCATAGGGGACATCGGAGCCTTGGGCTTCGCTCTGCTCTATAGCCTGGCGACGGTGCGAACGCCTCTTGTTGTGGTCTATGGTGGCACGGAGGCTGAATGTGTTCAGCGAGTCTCTGGCCCAGCGCATGTCGAGGTTCAAATTGGGGTTCAGCTTGTGACTTCGATAATACTGCTCGCTGCTGGTGCTCGTGGCGGCGGTATTTGGCAGATAGTTCTCCGTTTCTTCGTGCGATGTGTCCCAGTTGTCATCATGCACCAGGCGGCCCGTGATGCTGTACTGGCTTTTCATCTCCTGCGTGCCCTCTTTCTTGTTCCACTTGTGCTGATAGCCGGCAGCACCGCCTTGTTCCTGTCCGTAGCCGCTGCCCCAGCTGCCGCTCCATCCGTTCATACTCTTGCGTAAACGCTTGTCGATGTTGTTGGCATTGGCGAACACCATCACGGGGTCGGTCTTTGACAGGCGGTTCATCGTCAGCTCGCCCTCGTAGTACTCCGGGGTCTGATAGCCTGCCTTCACGTCGCCATACCAGCGGTCGAGGAATCCGGGCTTGATGGTCAGGTCGAGCACCATGTCCTGTGTGCCGTCGTCGCGGCCCGTTCGCTCCGAGAATTCCGATGCCTTGTTGTAGGCCTTGATGTCCTGCACGGCTTCGGCGGGCAGCTGGCTCATCAGCTGGTCACCACCCAGGAGGCTCTCGCCGTCCATCGTCAGGCGAATGGGTTTGCCGTTCCACGACATCTTGCCTTCATTATCAACCTCCACACCCGGCAGTTTTCTGATAAGTTCGTCAAGCCGTGCGCCCTCCTGCAAATGGAATGCCTCGGGATGGAACACAATGGTGTCGCCCCTGACGGTGAAGCGTCGGGCGCGACCCGACACCTCGACCATCTTCAGCATCTGCGGCGACATCTTCAGCTCGATGTTCCCAATGTCTATCGTGTCTTTCCTGCTGTCGCTGAAAGCCAGCACCGTCTTCGACTTCGAATAGTAGCCCAGCATCGAAGCCTCGATGGTGCACTTCCCATTGGCATACAGATGGAACACGCCCAGCGAATCGGCCTTGCCCCACATCGTCGATGACCCCATGTCGAATTTCTGCGTCAGCGTCACCGAGGCATCGGGTAATGGCTCCTTTGTCTCCGAATCTATCACCCGGCCACGGATGATGTCGGCACTGACTGTCAGCCCGACGAGGGTGAGCAGCAGGGTGATGATCAACTTTTTCATGTACATTTCTTTTTATTCCTATATTATATACGCCAATTATACCGATATATTACGGCCGAAGACGTTAAACTTTTCTAAACTTGTTTATATGCCTTTATTAGTTCTTGCAGAGCAAGGGGGTCAAAGGCTTGGCAAAAGCAGCCCCGTCATCACGACGGGAGCTGCTCATCATTAACGAGAGAGCCTTTATGGAAAAAGACTCGCGTGCAAAGGTATAACATTCCGCGCAAAGAAACGCTCAGCGAAGTCAGGAAAGTGGATGCCGAGGGTGTAAGTCTTTACTTTGGTAAAGGATTGGGGGCAGGAAACGGGCAGACTACAGTCCGAAGGTGATGTCGCGCCGTATCATCGAGATGGTCTTCGGGCTGATATTCAGAAACGAGGCAATGGTGTTGAGCGACAGGTGCTCGACGATGCCCGGGCAGCGGCGCATCAGCAACTCGTAGCGCTCGCGGGGCGTGGCGCGGTGGAAGTCGAGGTAGCGGGCGCGGGCCTGCCTGAGCAGGTGCTCGCCGATGATGCTGCGGAGCTCCATCGTCTCCATATCCCGGCGGAACAGGGCCATCAGCTGTTCGCCACTGACCCGGAGCACACGGCTGGGCAGCATGGCCTCGATAGTGGTCAGCGAAGGGCGGCCGTCGATGCAGCTGGGATAGTCGCCCACGAACTCACCCGCGAAGGAGAACCACGTGATGTGCTCACGACCGTCGCCGACTCCCCGCGTCACATACTTGAAGCAGCCCTCGGCCACGAAGCCGAACCACTCTGAGGGAAGGCCCTCGCGCTCCATCTGCTCCCCCTTCTGATAATGCACACTTTCGCCCTCCTGCTCGCAGAAGTTGCGCAGCAGCCGCATGTCAATGCTGTTTACACCAAATATCTGTTCCATACTTCTAATGTCTGTCATCTATTATTATATACGCGAAAAACGGACGAACGGTTACAGCTGCGGCCGTTAAATCATCTTAAAAAAAGCAACGACAGGGCAGTTGAACACTTGTACTCCAATCATTCACTAATTAGGGAATAGTTTTTATCTTCATTTTCCCCTATTTGTGTTCATACGCTAATTATGGAAAATCTAATTCACTAATTGCGGAAAATATAATTCACTAATTAGGGAAAATATAATTCACTAATTGCGGAAAATATGATTCACTAATTGTGGAAAATATAATTCACTAATTGTGGAAAAGGTTATTCACTAATTGTGGAAAAAAACGCCGCTAATTACGGGAAAGATTTTTTTCCTGAAATTACTTTGCGGTTAGCTGTTTTTTATGTAAATTTGCAGGCTGAAAGAGATTCGCATGATAACAGCTACCGACGAGAAGTATATGCGGCGCTGCCTGCAGCTGGCCAGATGCGGACGGCAGAACGCGAAGCCCAACCCCATGGTGGGGGCGGTGATAGTGCTCGGCCGTGAGGGCGAGGGCCGCATCCTGGGCGAGGGCTACCATGAGCGCTGCGGACAGGGACATGCAGAGGTGAACGCCTTCGCCTCGGTGAGCCGTGAGGACGAGCCGCTGCTTTCAGAGGCCACGATGTATGTCAGTCTGGAGCCTTGCTCCCACTACGGGAAGACACCGCCCTGCGCCGACCTCATCATCGCGAAAGGCATCCGCCGGGTGGTGGTGGGCTGTATCGACGAGTTTGCCGAGGTGAAAGGGCGCGGCGTGCAGAAACTGCGCGAGGCGGGGGTGGACGTCACCGTAGGCGTGCTGGAGGGCGAATGCCGCCAGCTGAACCGCCGGTTCTTCACCTTCCACCGCCTGCACCGGCCGTACATCATCTTGAAATGGGCACAGACGGCCAACGGCTTCATCGACGACAACGGGAAGCCGCTGGCCATATCGTCGCCCTTCACGCAGATGCTCAACCACAAGCTGCGGGCCGAGGAGGACGCCATACTCGTGGGGCGCGTCACGGATGAGCGCGAGCACCCGCTGCTTACCGTGCGCCACTGGGCAGGCCCCAACCCCAGCCGACTCGTGGTGGACCGCCAGCACCCGCTGAACCTGGAGAGCCTCTACCATCACAACATACAGTCGCTCATCGTGGAGGGCGGGCGGAAGACGCTCGACTCCTTCCTGGCGCAGAACCTGTGGGACGAGATACGGGTGGAGACCAACCTGCGGCTCACCGTGACGGGGGGCACACGCGCCCCCAGGCTGCCGGCCAACGTCCGGGTGACCAACAGCTGCTGCTATGACGACAACCAGATTGTGGACTACCAAAAAACAAACGAATAACTGACTACTAGAAAAATGAAAAGACTGATCCTGATCCTGACCATGATGGTGGCGGTGGCATGCATCTGTGCCGCTGCCGAGAATCCCTACAAGAAGTACACTGAGAACCTGCCTTTCAAGATGGCGGAGGTGAGCGCACCGCAGATTCCCGACCGCGAGGTGAGGCTGAGCGATTTTGATGCCGACGGAACAGGCCAGCAGCTGTGTACCGACGCCTTTGCACGGGCCATCGACGCCCTGGCATCGAAAGGCGGCGGACGACTGACGGTGCCTCGTGGCGTGTGGCTGACAGGGCCCATCGTACTGAAGTCGCACATGGAGCTTCACCTGGAGCATGGCGCCGTCATCCAGTTTGCTGCCGACGAGCGCCTCTACCCCCTGGTGAAGACTTCGTTCGAGGGCTTGGACACACACCGATGCCAGTCGCCCATCAGCGCCGTGGGACAGACGGACATTGCCATCACCGGCTATGGGGCCATCGACGGCAACGGACAGTACTGGCGTCCGCTGAAGAAGAGCAAGGTGACCGACAGCCAGTGGAAGGAGATGACGTCGAGACCCGGCGGCGTGATGAAACGCAAGGACTACTGGGTGCCGTCGGCAGGCTATGACAAAGCCGAACAGACGGCGACGATGAACGTGCCCGACAAGTCGATCGGCGAGGAGGAGCTACAGGAAATGAAGCGCTTCCTCAGGCCCGTGATGGTCAGTCTGGTGAACTGCAAGAACGTGCTGCTGAAGGATGTCATCTTCCAGAACTCGCCGGCGTGGAACCTGCACCCGCTGATGTGTGAGAACATCATCCTGGACAATGTGCTGGCCCGCAACCCCTCCTACGCACAGAACGGCGACGCGCTAGACCTGGAGTCGTGCCGAAATGCGCTGATAGTCAACTCGAAGTTCGATGCCGGCGACGACGGCATCTGCCTGAAGAGCGGCAAGGATGCCGACGGGCGGCGGCGCGGTCGTCCCTGCGAGAATGTGGTGGTGAGCGGCTGCACCGTCTTTGCCGGCCACGGCGGATTTGTGGTAGGGTCGGAGATGAGCGGCGGCATCAGGAACATCTTTGTGAAGAACTGCCAGTTCCTGGGCACGGACGTGGGCCTGCGCTTCAAGTCAACAAGAGGCCGGGGCGGCGTGGTGGAGAATATCTACATCGACGGCATCACCATGACCGACATCGACACATACGCCCTGACGTTCAACATGTACTATGGCGGCAAGTCGGTGGCGGAAGTCCTTGCCGGCGAGGCCGAGGACGTGCCGCAGATGGCCAATGTGCCCGTGACGGAGGAGACACCCGTCTTCAGGAACATCGACATACGCAACGTGGTATGCGAGGGAGCAGGATACGCTATGGAGTTCAAGGGGCTGCCTGAGATGCCCATCGACGGCATACACCTGAAAGACATCTTCATCCGGGCGAAGAACGACGCCACTTTCCTCTATGGCAAGGACATCACGAAGGACAATGTGAAAATCGTATTGGAAGCAGCTGAGAACAGCAAGTAATAAATGCTCATGGCAATGGAGACGAAACAGACAAAGAGAAAAGCAGGCAGATGGATGTGGATGACAAGTTTGTCATTGATTATTTGCCATTTATCATTTAGCACCACTGGGGCGCTGGCCCAGCGCACGGTGCAGAACCTGGATTTCGGCTGGCGATTCCACGCCGGCGACGTGGCCGAGGGCTTTTCCCCGCAGCTTGACGACAGCGGCTGGCGGACGGTAGACGTGCCCCACGACTTCCAGATAGAGCAGCCGTGGGTGGCTCCCGCCGCCGACGAGAAGGCCGACAACAACGACCCTGCCGCCAACATCAAGAGCCGGCTCAGCAGCCGGGCATTCAAGGAGATGGGCAAGGGATGGTACAGGCTGCACCTCACTCCCGCCGACTCGCTGCGCGGACGACGCCTGCTGCTTGACTTCGGCGGCATCATGTACACGGGCGACGTCTATGTGAACGGACAGCTCGCGGGCGGTACGGACTATGGCTATGTGGGCTTCGAGATAGATGTCACCGACCGGCTGAAGTTCGGACAGGACAATGTCGTAGCCGTGATGGCCGACACCCGCGACCCGGGGAACTCGCGATGGTACACCGGCGGCGGGCTCTACCGCGACGTGAAGCTGGTGGCCACCGACAAGGACGTGTTCTTTGCCCGCCATCCGCTGTATATCACTACCCGCGACAACCGCTATGTGACGGTCGCCGTGGAGGTCACTTCACGGGGGAGAGACAAGAAAATGCCCGTCGCACTGCGCATCACGGGGCCGGACGGAAAGCTGGTGTACGAAGGCAGACACACGGTGAACCGCTCTACCCCCACGCGTACGGTGGAGCAGCAGCTGCCGGAGGTGGAGATTGCCGACCCGCAGCTGTGGGACACGGAGCATCCGAACCTCTACACGGTGGAGGCCACACTGTACAATGAGAAGGGGCAGTCCGTGGACTGCGTGAAGGAGCATTTCGGTCTGCGCACCGTGGAGATTGGCCCGGCGTTCGGCCTGAAGCTGAACGGCAAGAAGGTGCTGCTACAGGGCTACGCCAACCACCACTCGCTGGGTGCGCTGGGCGCCGCCGCCTATCCCCGTGCCATCGAGAAGCGCATCCTGCTGATGAAGCAGTGGGGCATGAACCATATCCGCACGTCGCACAACCCCTACAGCCGAGCGTTTATAGAGCTTTGCGACAAGCACGGCATACTGGTGGTCGATGAGCTATACGACAAATGGACACGCCAGCATACGGGCGGCCGCGTGGGCTTCGAGGCCCTCTGGCAGAAGGATGTGCCGGAATGGGTGAAGCGCGACCGCAACTCGCCCTCGGTCATCGCATGGAGCCTGGGCAATGAGCTGCAGCAAGACCCCAACATGCCTTATAACGACTTCGGCGTGACGATGTACCGGCTGATGCGCCCCCTCGTGGCACGCTATGACTCCACCCGACTGGTGACGGTGGCCATGCACCCGCGATACCGCAACTGGCAGACCGACTCACTGCCCTGCGAGCTGGCGAAGATTACCGACTTCCAGGCCTATAACTACCGCTACATGTATTTCCCCGGCGACGGGCGACGCTTCCCCTGGATGACCTTCTACCAGAGCGAGGCATCGATCAGCGCCATGGGGCAGAACTTCTTCGAGATGGATCTGGACAAGGTGATGGGACTGGCATACTGGGGTGCCATCGACTATCTGGGAGAGAGCCAGGGATGGCCAGCAAAAGGATGGGCACAGGGGGTGTTCGACATCAGTCTGGAGCCGAAGCCCAAGGCATACTACATGAGGAGCTTCTTCCGACCCGACGAGCCGGTGGTGCACATCGGCGTCATCGAACGAAAGGGCGACCAGATGTGGAACGGCATTCAGACGGGCAACGACGGCATGAGCGACCACTGGAACAGGGTGGACGGACAGCGTCTCTCGCTGGTGACCTACACCAACGCTGACGAGGTGGAACTGGTGCTCAACGGCAAGAGCCTGGGCAGGAAGCAGAACCCCACAGCCGACCCCAAGCAGCGCAACCAGATACGCTGGAACGACATCGCCTACGAGAAGGGATGGCTAGAGGCCATTGCACGACAAAACGGCAAGGTGACGGCCCGCCACAGGATAGAGACCACGGGAGAGGCCGTGGCGCTGACAGCGGAGCCTGACAACAGCCAGTGGCAGGCCGACGGCATGGACTTGCAGCATGTGCGCGTCGTGGCGGTAGACAGTCGCGGACGCCGGGTGCAGACCACCGACCAGGAGGTGGACTTCGCCGTGGAAGGCCCTGCGCGTATCGTGGGAGTCATCAATGGCGACATCAACTCCGACGAGATGACCGTAGGCAGCAAGCGCCGACTCTACAACGGCAGCTGCACCGTCATCCTCCGCTCTACACACCAGCCCGGACAGGTCACGCTGACGGCCACTTCCAAGGACATCAGGAAAAAGGCGAAGGCGGTGATGCAGACGAAGTAGGAAGACAACCAAACAACAGTTTCTAACAATAAGTTAAGATGAACGGACTATACACTATCATCCTGCTCATATTGAGCAACATATTTATGACGCTAGCCTGGTATGGCCATTTGAGACTCTCGGAAACGGGAGTCAGCAAGACATGGCCACTGCTGGGAGTCATCGTCTTCTCCTGGGGAATAGCTTTCTTTGAATACTGCTGTCAGGTGCCGGCCAACCGGCTGGGCTTCGTAGGCAACGGGGGGCCATTCTCGCTGGTACAGCTGAAAGTGGTGCAGGAGTGCATCTCCCTCTTTGTCTTTGCCGTCATTGCCAACATCATGTTCCAAGGGCAGCAGCTGCACTGGAACCATGTGCTGGCTTTCGTGCTCATCGTACTGGCCGTCTATCTGGTCTTCATGAAATGACGGAGGGGAAGGAAGCGTATTTTTCAATGCGACAAGGACATGAAACAGATAATAATCATACTTTTGGCGATGCTGTGGTGGACGATGCCCGCCGAGGCCCAGCGCAGGAAACAGCCGGCAAAGAAGCCGGTGGTGGAGGAGCCGGTGGAAGATCCGCGCATCGCACAGATGCTGGCAACGATGCAGCAAATCACGTTCATAGACAGTATGGTGGTAGAGGGCGCCGACTTTATGGCACACATCCCCTTGTCGCCGAATGTGGGCAAGCTGACGCAGGCCGACGGACTGGGGGTATTTACCAACGAGATGGGTGACCATCGGCTGTCGACATTAAAGACGTCGGACTCTACGGCCGTCATTACAGCCAGCGACTTCATTGCCAACCGCTGGACTGAAGCCCAGCCCATCGGGGGAATCGGTTCCGCATCGGCCGTCAATCCCTTCCTCATGCCCGACGGCATCACGCTCTACTACGCACAGAAAGGGGAGAACGCACTGGGCGGATACGACATCTTCGTCACCCGCTACGACAGCGAGAAGGGCATTTTCCTGCGCCCGGAAAATATCGGCATGCCGTTTGCGTCGGAAGCCAACGACCTGTTCTTTGCCATCGACGAGTTCAACCAACTGGGCTATTTCGTCACAGACCGCCGGCAGCCTCGGGGGAAAGTGTGCATATACATCTTCGTTCCGGAAGCTACGCGCCGAACCTATCGCACCGAAGCCTATAGCGACGGACAGCTGCGCTCGCTGGCCGCCATCAGCCGTATCGCCGACACCTGGGGCAAGGGGGGAGAGCGGGCTGAAGCGGTGGAGCGACTGCAGACTGCCCGGATGACAAAAGAGAAGGCACTGACGGCAGGCACAAAATCGCCCGCACAGACCGAGATCGACCAACTGCGCCACGAGGCGGACGTCATGGGCAAGACACTCGCCCTCATGCGAAACCAATATGCCGCTGCCAACGAAGGAGAACGCGTCACGCTGCGCATCAAAATCCTGAATGCAGAGCAGCAACTGGAGGCGATGCAGCGTGACATTAGGAACAAAGAAAAACAGATACCTTACAAACAATAACTAAATCCTTTGCATTATGGAAAAGTATTTTGCACCCTCAGAACTCATCATCAACGAAGACGGCTCGTGCTTCCACCTCCACCTGAAGCCTGAGTTTCTGGCCGACAAGGTAATACTTGTCGGCGACCCTGCCCGTGTGAATACGGTGGCCGATCATTTCGACACACGCGAATGCGACGTCAGCAGCCGCGAGTTCCACACCATCACCGGCACCTATCATGGCAAGCGCATCACCGTGCAGAGCCACGGCATAGGCTGCGACAACATCGACATCGTCATGACAGAGCTGGATTCGCTGGCTAATATCGACTATGCCTCAAGAACGGAGCGAAAGGAACATCGCACGCTGACCTGCGTACGCATCGGCACATGCGGCGGTCTGCAGCCATTTACGCCTACGGGCACGTTCGTAGCATCCGTTAAGAGCATCGGATTCGACGGGCTGCTGAACTACTATGCCGGGAGAAACGATGTCTGCGACCTGAAGATGGAGACGGCTTTCAAAGAGCACATGGCCTGGAGCCCCATCAAGGGAGCGCCCTACGTGTCCGTTGCCGACCCGGAACTTATCAACCAGATAGCCCAGGACGACATGGTGCGTGGATATACTATCTCCTGTGGCGGATTCTATGGCCCGCAGGGGCGCAAGATACGCATACCCCTGGCCGACCCCGACCAGAACGTGAAGGTGGAGAGCTTCGAATACGAAGGGATGAAGGTCTGCAATTTCGAGATGGAGTCATCAGCTCTAGCCGGCCTTGCCTCGCTCCTCGGCCACCGTGCCATGACCTGCTGCATGGTCATAGCCAACCGCTACGCCCAGGAGATGAACACCGCCTACAAGAACACCATCGACACCCTCATCCAGCGCGTCCTCGACCGCATCTGACGTCCCGTATGCTGCGATACTATCGCAGCCCCAAGTTATGACACCATCGACACCCTTGCCACTGCCGTCCCGTATGCTGCGATACCATCGCAGCCCCAAGTTATGAACGACACCATCTGCGCCCTTGCCACTGCCCCCGGTGGTGCCCTAGGCATCATCAGGGTCAGTGGCCCTCATGCCTTCACCATCGTCTCCGCCCTCAGTTCTTTTGACTGCGCCACCGCCGCAGCCAACACCGTCCACTTCGCGCGTCTCTACGCCTCCCCCACCCTCAACGATACTCCGTGCGACCCGCTCCCCCAGCATCGTCCCCTCCTCGACGAGGTTCTCCTTTCCGTCTTCCGCGCTCCCCACAGCTACACCGGCGAGGACTCGGTAGAAATCTCCTGCCATGGCTCCCGCTATATTATAAATAAGGTACTGGAGCTACTCATCCAGCAAGGCTGTCGCATGGCCCGCCCCGGCGAGTTCACCCAGCGCGCCTACCTCAACGGGAAGATGGACCTCTCACAAGCCGAAGCCGTGGCCGACCTCATCGCCTCTACCAACAAGGCAACTCACAACCTTGCCTTGTCACAGCTCCGTGGCAGCATAACCTCAGAGCTCACCCGACTAAGGGAGCAGCTGCTGAAACTCACTTCCCTCCTTGAACTCGAGCTAGACTTCTCCGACCACGAAGACCTTGAGTTTGCCGACCGCACCGAGCTGTTGTCACTAGCCCAAACCATCGATGCCCACATCAACCGCCTTGCCCGCTCCTTCGAAACCGGACAAGCCCTAAAACAAGGCATACCTGTAGCCATCGTCGGAAAGACAAACGTCGGCAAAAGCACACTGCTCAACGCTCTGCTGAAAGACGACCGTGCCATCGTCTCCGACATTCACGGCACCACACGCGACACCATAGAAGACTGCATAGACATCCGTGGCATCTCCTTCCGTTTCATCGACACCGCCGGCATCCGCCAAACGACTGACCAAGTAGAGCAAATCGGTATTCAACGTACCTATCAGGCCATCGCCAAAGCCCGCATCGTCCTCTGGCTTATCGATGACGCTCCTGACAGAACAGAAATCCTGGACATGTCAGCACGATGCCAAGGCCGCGCCCTTATCGTCGTCCAGAACAAAATAGACAAGAGAACAATAGCATACGATGGCCAATGCGTGAAAATATCGGCCAAATACGGTCAGGGACTTGACCAACTAGAAGCGGCCATCTTTGCGGCGGCCGACATACCCGAAATATCAGAAACAGACATCGTCGTCTCTTCGGCACGCCAATACCATGCACTCGTCAATGCGCGAAACGATCTCAGCCGCGTCATCTCTTCTCTGCAGGAAAACCTAAGTGCCGACCTCGTCTCAGAAGATCTCAATCTGGTCCTGGACAGCCTCTCAGAAATCACAGGTCAAGGTAGAATCGTCCCCACCGAAGTCCTAAGCAACATCTTCAAAAATTTCTGCGTGGGAAAGTGATTTTATGCAAATAAAAGCATAGCATCTGCAAATACAACCCGTAAATCTATTAAAATCAAGCTAATTGCTCCTGGCCACTACACAGCCATCATTATTGAGTACTTACCACCACCCTAACCATAG
>JAILFU010000025.1 GCA_024697405.1 Prevotella sp. | reverse complement strand
CTGTGATGCGACGAATGTATGCTCAGCAGCAGTTTTGAGTGGCTTACGATGCCGATGTGCGCCACCAACAACCAGTTTACCTTTCCCTCTTCTCCGACAGTTCCTACGACTGTGGCTGGCGTGGGATAGAGTGCCAGTTTCTGTCCGATATTCTTTTTCATTGCTAATTGTATTTTAAAATTTGTTTCTGCTTGCTGCCACCCAGACGGGTTCTTCGCTCATCACGGGCTTGTTGACTGCCATTACACCGGAGAGGTTGTGGGGCACATAAGGCTCTTCTATGTAGCGGATGTCATCGGCTGTCAGACGGACATTGAGCGACTTCACGGCTCCCTCGATGTGGTGCAGTTTGGTGGCACCGACGATGGGCGATTCTACCTTGGTCAACAGCCAGGCCAGCGAAATCTGCGTCATCTCCACGCCATAGCGGTCTGCCAGTTCTACGACACGCTCCACTATGCGGTTGTCCTGCTCAGCAGTAGCATCGTACTTGAAGTGCATGAACGCGTCTTCCTGCTGGCGCTTCGAGGTCTCACCCAGACGCTTGGCCAGTTTGCCGGAAGCCAGTGCGCTATAGGGCGTCTGTGCGATGTTGTCCTCACGACATAAGGGTTGCATCTCACGCTCCTCCTCTCGCATGATCAGGTTATAGTGATTCTGCACCGAGATGAGCTTTGCCCAGCCTCGTTTCTCTGCCAGCGCATTCATCTTCGCCAGCTGGTAGGCATAGACATTGGCGATACCGATGTAGCGGGCCTTGCCTTGACGCACAGCCTCGTTCATGCCTTCAAGAATCTCTTCGGCGGGCGTCTTGTAGTCCCAGATGTGATAGATGTAAAGATCGACATAGTCCATGCCAAGGTGCTGCAGGCTCAGGTCAATGTTGTTCAGCACATGCTGACGGCCACCGGTGCCCTACTGGATTTCCTCATCTGTTCGTGGCAGGAACTTCGTGGCCACCACCACGTCGTCACGCTTGGTCATATCACGCAAGGCACGTCCGACATACTGTTCCGATGTACCCAACTGATAGGCGATGGCCGTATCGAAGAAGTTCACGCCGAGGTCGAGTGAACGGTGTATAATTTCGCGAGTCGGCTCCTCGCCAATCGTCCACGAATGCTGTCCGATGGTGGGGTCGCCAAAGCCCATGCATCCCAAGCAAATGCGCGACACACGCAGGTCTGAGTTTCCAAGTTTTACGTAGTCCATATTATTCGTTTTTATTTGACAGGCTCCACACTACGGATGCAGTTCAGCGCATTAAGCGTACGGGGATAGCCGATGAAGGGAAGATTGGAGGAGATAACGGCAATGAGCTTGTCCTTGTCGTTGCCCACGTGGTAGTTGCCTGCAATATGGCTCTTCAGCTGTGGCTCGCATCCACCTTGGGCAACAAGGAAGCAGAACGTTATCAGCTCGCGCATCTTCAGGTCAAGCCCCGTGCGGGTGTAGTAGTCGCCAAAGCAGTTGTCGGCCAGCCATTTGTTGATGTGACGGCTATCCTCCGGACCCGACTTCCAAAAGTCACGCATCCCGTCGCCGAAACAGCCTACTTGCGCCTGAGTGCCAGCCTCGCAACGGTTTTCCATCGTGGTGGTCTGCTGCGAAGCTAAAGGGAGGGCGATGCCACGGGCAGACAGTATCTCATTGGTAGCCGTCAGGAACGGACGGACACGACCCATACCTAAGTAGGCCGTAGCCTGATAGACGATTTCCTTCACTTCAACAGGTGTCACACCCTTGTCTAATGCTGCAGGCAGCAGTTCGCGGTATTCGTCAATGCCCTGACAGCCTAAGAGTGTAGCCAGATAGCAGATATAGCGAATGTGGTCGTCAAGCTGGGTTTTCACTTGCTCCACCACTTCGCTGTATGCAAAGGCTTCAAAGCGCCCGATGTATTCGCTATCGGTTTCACTGAGCAGCGCACTACTGGCGGGAAGTTTGTCGTATTCGGCATCCGTGACGGGTTCCAGCCATTGATTAGAAGCGCCTTCTTCCACCTTCGTCATATACGTCAGGTGTTGCATCCACGAGTCTTTGGCAGCCCCGTGCCAGTGTTTTGCTTCGGCAGGGATGGCTACAACTACACCTGGGTGCAGGGCTACAGGCTCCTTACCATCTTCTACATACCAGCCGTGACCAGCTACGCAGATCAACACCTGCACAGACTTGTGGTGGATATGCCAGTTGTTGCGGCATCGCGGTTCAAAGGTGACGTTCACGGGACCGCCTTTATCGGCATCGAGCAGAGCCAGATAACTGTTACCAATGAAATACTTTGCGTAAGCAGTGTTCAGTTCGCCCTTCGGCCATACATTAAAATTCACATTCTCTTTCATCTTCTCTTGTGCATTTATGTTCGCTACTGCCCATAGCAGCGCGATGACGGTTGTGATAATCCTCATGTGTTATCTTTGTTTTTTGAATATCTGTTTCATTGTCTCGGGGTCGAGCGGTTTCATCGTGGGCAGTTTCAGGTCTTTCACCATGTGGAGTGTGCCCTGCTTGTATTTCTGGAAGTGGTCTGTCTTAAGATGGCTCGGAGAGGCTTCCTCGGAGGCGTAGATTTCGAGGATGCGAATCTTTGTGGAGTCCTCGGCACTCTGCATCGGGTAGAGGCAGATGACTCCAGGCTCTCGTTCCACACTCAGACGGTCCACCTCGTTGGCAAATTCGATATACTCTTTGAGGTACTGCGGATAGACTTCGATTTCAGCAAGGCGGACTACCATAGGTGAAGAATGAAGAATGAAGAATGAAGAATCTGCTATCATAGTCTCGTTCCCTATCGGGGCTGAAAATTCCTCATCTGTCACCTTCCGTAATTGCACCGCATGCTCTTCACCAGGGACGAGGTCGCTGACGGTCATGCATTCGCAGTCGCTCCATGGGTTGCACCATTCCAATGGCGCACATTGGGAGGCGTGGTTACCACGTCGCCTTTGCGGAGCAACTGCTTGGGCTTGCCCTCTTCCTGATAGTAGGCTTCACCGCCAAAGCACATCATCACCTGAGTGGCTTTGGGATGGTAGTGCCACGAATTGTGGCTGCCGCGCTCGAAGAGGAAGTTGGTGGTCATCTGATGCTCACTACGGCTGAGCACAGAGATATGAACGGTTCCTGTGTTAAATTCAGCAGGAGCCGTAAACTTTGCCGGAAATATCGTTTCTTGTGCTGCTGCCGTGATGGAGAGCACAAGGGTAAACAGCATTATAATTTCTATCTTCTTCATTTGTCGTTTATTATCATGATTTACTCTATGATTCGTTTTTCTCCATTGATGATATAGATGCCCCTGCGTGGATCTGTCACCTTCTGGCCACCTGAGTGAATAAAAAACATTGTTGCTGTTTTTTCGGATTTTACAGTACGAATGCCAGATGTCTGCTGATATTTTGTGATGCCATCAAGCCATGAGCACCATTCCTTCATCCTGCGCCCCCGCTGAGCATGCCGATAGAGCCATCATTGCTGCCGTCATTACCAACTGTCTCATCATCTTATAACCTTCTTGCCATTTTTAATGAATTCAAGTTTGACTTCGTCGAGCCTCTTACATACTCCTAAAAATCTAAGCCTCCCCGCAGGGGCAACGTCGGCTCGATTTTTATGTCGTCTGTTTCGAGGGTTGACTTCGTCGAGCTAAAGGTTCGCAAAC
>JAILFU010000196.1 GCA_024697405.1 Prevotella sp. | reverse complement strand
TAATTTTCTTCCTTTTTTCGACAACGAATTACACGGATTAAACGAATTGTTGTCTTTCTCTGAAAGACGACTCACGTCGTAGCCGGCATCGAGAAGGATTTGTTCTTGCTGCTTAGCGAGAATGGAGTCATTCTTCAGTTTATCAACCACCATGCGGAGGGCATCAATGACGGTGTTGCCCGTCACGAATATCTGGCCGTGGGCGTTCTCCTCTTGCAGGTTCTTCTCCGACAGCGGGGTGGGGGCAAAGTTGTAGGTGGCGATGCGGCCAGTGATCTGGCGGTTCATCTCCTCCGGCCACGGGCTGTAGATGTTATGGGTGCGCAGGCCTGCCTCGACATGACCCACGGGAATCTGCTGATAGAAGGCGGCGAGGGCGGCGGCGGTGGAGGTGGTGGTGTCGCCGTGGACGAGTACCACGTCGGGCTTCACCTGGGTGAGCACGTCGCGCATGCCTGTGAGCACGCGGGCGGTGACGTCATAGAGGTCCTGCCCCTGCTTCATGATATTGAGGTCGTAGTCGGGTACCACCTCAAAGATGTGCAGCACCTGGTCGAGCATCTCACGGTGCTGACCTGTCACGCAGACAATGGTCTCAAACTGCTCAGGGTATTTCTGGAACTCTTTTACCAGCGGACACATCTTTATGGCCTCCGGCCGAGTGCCGAAGACCAACATTACTGTTTTCATATATTATTAAAAAAACCTTTATAACGGACTCGGAGAACCTATAAGCATCGGTTCGTAATTATTATCCCGTCCAACATTGACGTGGGGACAGGCGCTGTAGCATATACTTATTGTCTTAGAAAGAATTAGTAACGTCACAACTTATCAATATACTTACCAAAGATGACAATCATCCATTTCGTAAATACTCTTCCCATCTCTCATACCCAGCATTTCCTATCTTTACTTTCGTCTTCAGCCGATAGTACTCATGGGATCTATGTTCAACAATAGTCATATTTCGTCGTAGATCCATGACAGCATACTTGCCAAGAACCATAACTGGCATCTGCAAATCCTTTGAATAAGCCAGCCGACCATTAGCCACCATGTCTGCATAATATGCAGAACGGCCGAATGCCTTATAACATCCTTCCTCAGTATCAAAGAACAAAAACACGCTCTGCCCGTCATTTGATGCCTCGTGTGAAGATATCTTCTGGAAATCCATAATAAATCAAATTGTCTTTATTAATGCACTAGGAGAACCTATAATGGTACAATCCTATGATAATGAAAAGCCGTCATAACTAGTCGCTTGGACAAAAAAGCCGAAGGCATTACGATGGCTGGCACATGGAGATAAAACCGAAGAGGGTCAGCTCCTGAGGAGTGACCTAAAAAATGATGATAAAAACAGGCTATGTGTATTCAAGGGGCTGGTCAGATTGCTCCTGCGTCTCTGACCTCTTCCCCGTATGATTTTATGATTTCCAAAATCTGACCAGTAAGTGTTGGAATGATGTTTTTGGCCACATCCCAAACGATATAATAGTTAACTCCCATGTAGTCATGAACCAACTTGTCACGCATACCAGCCATTTCGCGCCAAGAGATACTCTGCCATGCATACTTCACATCAGCAGGAATCTTCTTTGTGGCTTCACCAATAATGGAAAGACTTCGAGTAACTGCCCTTTTTAAAGTCTCGTCTCTCAAGAATTGCTCTTGCTGCATGTCTGGAGTGATTACTGAAACCACATATAGACATTCGTCGAGGATATGCTGCAAATATGGAAGATAAGACTTATACATATTCTACTTCATTCAAAATGGCCTTACCAATATAAGGACTCAGACCTTTCTTGGTGACAACATCAAGCTTTGTTTTCCCAAAGGCATCCTGAAGTATATTGCAGGCATTGATAAAATTGAGATAAGTTTCTTGACCGACATTGAAATCTATTAAAATATCAATATCGCTCTTGGACGTGTTTTCTCCTCGTACCGTGGAACCAAACAAGCCCAACTGACAAACACCTACTGCCATCAGAGGCGTTTTCAATGACGATAGCCGCTTTATGACTGTCTTCTTCTTCATCTATCTCAATTCCAGACCTAACTTCGCTAATTTTTGGCAAAGATACGATTTAATTTTGAAACTTCCAAATTTTGGAACTAGAAATAGTCTTACGGTGATTGGTCACGACAGATCTGTTAAGGGGCATCTAAACACTAATAGCTGTTTTTCTTTTTAACACGAATTGCCGTAAATTGTCCGTGAATTATTCATGAGTCCACTTTAAAAAGACCGCTACCGTCGATGAACAAGCCGCATGGCCCATTCCCGACCTGTGGTCGCCTACCCGTAGCCTTTCCCCTCCCTTGTAGGCAAATGCGAGGAGGGAGCAATTGGGGAGCGAAGCGACGGTGGGGCGAAGCCGGGGCAGGGGTGGGGTGACTAACTTATTCAGTGGCAGGAAGTTACAGACCACACCCCTAACCCCTCCCCTTGAAGGGAGGGGAGCGGCTGCGCATAGTTTTTCTGCGTTTTTCTTCATTGTTTGACTTTTTAAAGTGGAGTCATTTATTAATAATAGGATGGACTTCATCCGTAGTATTCTTTGTACCACTGGGCGAACTTGCGGAGGCCTTCGCGGAGGGTGATGCGGGGGGTGAAGCCGAAGTCGCGCTCGAGGGCGGTGGCATCGGCATAGGTGGTGGGGACATCGCCGGGCTGCATGGGGACGAGCTGCTTGTGGGCGTCGAAGTCGTAGTCCTGGGGGAGGACACCGGCGCGGAGGAGCTCCTCCTGGAGGGTCTGCACGAAGTCGAGGAGGTTCTCGGGCTGGCCGCCGCCGATGTTATAGACGGCATAGGGGACAGCCTCTCCCCAGCCCTCTCCTGAAGGAGGGGGAGTTCCGATGCAGAAGGTTTTTATCTTCTTCAATACATTATCGAGGTCGTGGAGGATTTCCTCATTGGTGAAACGAAGCTCGGTATAACCTAACTCGTTTAGACGTGCTGTGCGCTCTGCATCAGACTTCATCTGGTCGGCTTCATTGTGGTAACCACCATCAACCTCAACCGTTACCTTATATTCATTGCAATAGAAATCCACAATGAAATCCTCTATGATGTGTTGTTGACGGAACTTCACTCCCAAACCTTTGGCTCTAAGCGCATTCCACAACACAGCCTCAGCCTCCGTAGGATTCTTTCGCATTTCCTCAGCACGTTCCTTCAACACACTATACATTGTTGGGTCTGCTGTGTGCACCCCCAAGTCCTTCCCTTTAGGGGAGGATTTAGGAGGGGCCGCAATCACTCTTACAATACCTTCCACAATGTCGTCGACGTAGGTGAAGTCGCGGCGGCAGTTGCCGTAGTTGTATATCTGGATGGTCTCGCCGCGAAGGAGCTTGTTGGTGAAACCGAAATAGGCCATGTCGGGGCGGCCGGCAGGACCGTAGACGGTGAAGAAACGCAGACCGGTGGAGGGGATGTCGTAGAGCTTGGAGTAGCAGTGGGCAAAGAGCTCGTTGCTCTTCTTGGTGGCGGCATAGAGGCTGACGGGGTTGTCCACACGGTCGTCGGTAGAGAACGGCACTTTCTTGTTGCCGCCATAGACGCTGCTGCTGCTGGCGTAGACGAGGTGCTCCACCGGATAGTGGCGGCATGCCTCGAGGATGTTGTAGAAGCCGATGATGTTGCTCTCGATATACACATCGGGATTCTCGATGCTATAGCGGACGCCGGCCTGTGCGGCGAGGTTCACCACGATGTCGAAACGGTGCTCGGCAAACAGACTGTCGACCAGCTGCTTGTCGGCGATGCTTCCTCGGACAAAGAGGTAGTCGCTCTTGACATCGTCCTGCTTGCTACGCTCGTCGAGCATGCGCAGGCGGTACTCCTTGAGCGAGACGTCGTAGTAGTTGTTGAGGTTGTCGAGACCTACGATGTGCAGGGGCTCACGGCTCTTCAACAGCCGCAGCACCAGATTGGCTCCTATGAACCCGGCGGAGCCGGTGACTAGAATATGTTTCATCTTATCGGTTTTCGTTTTTTATTCGTCGATGACCCGAATGAAGTGTTTCGGGATGTAATCGGTGGACACGTTGAAGGTGCCATTGGCCAGCGAGACTACGATGCACTGCTGTCCGGCTACGCGGGCGACGCGCCCTCTCACGCCTTTGTAGACGCCTTCGACTACTACTACCTGCTTGTCGTCGAGGAAGCGGCACTTCTCCATGATGACCTGCTTCAGATGCTGGCTGTGGGTCTGCGTGGCCAGGATGAAGTTCGCCATCTCCTTGGCGGGTATGACCAGCGGCGGGTTGTTGCCTTTTTCGTTGGTGGCGAAATGGTTGTAGTAGTAGGAGAGGAGCAGCGACAGGGAGAAGGCTGCTGATGCCTTACGCTCGGGGAGCGTGTCTGCCGTGATGTCTTGGCGCGACGGCCCTTTGGTAAAGAGCTCGGCTTCCTCGGGGGAGAGATAGGCGAAGAGGAGGTTGGGCAGCAGGCTCTTCAGCACGCGCCTGCGTTTTCCTTCCCGTTCCACCATCTCATAGCGCTGGGGGAAATAGGCGTAGATGCCCTGCTCGATGAGCAGGTCGGCCGCCTGCATCTCGCGTCCATAAGAGACCCGGAAAAGGAACCATTTCTTGCTGCCGTCTGGCAGAGGGGTATATCTCACCGACACCCCGCTTCGTGAGCTTCTCGCTTCGGGGATGATGTCGGGGGTAATCCCGGCATTCGGAGATGTTGCTTCCTCTCCGAGGAATGAACCATTTGCCAATGTATTCATATCGAGCGTTTCTGGTAGTCTGCCCAGAATCGATGCACCATAAAACTGTCAGAATATCCCACCTGCCTCCGCTTCGGAATCGGCATACGGGGAATTTCGGCTGCAAAGGTACGCATTTTTTTCTAAATACATATTTAATTAGGAGGAAAAAATGCTTTCGGGACGAAAAAAAGTAGAAA
>JAILFU010000176.1 GCA_024697405.1 Prevotella sp. | reverse complement strand
AGGTCCCAGATGTTCGCCAAACAAGGCAAGGACATCATTTACCTTATCCATTCTCAGCGTCTGCTTTCCTTGTTCTAGATCCCTTACAAACCTGAGCCCCACTCCAGCCCTCTCAGCCAACTCTACTTGAGAAAGGCCGTTTCGCTTCCTTTTTTGTTTAATGTGTTCCGATAACGTCATCATGAATAATATACCTTAACGGGTGCAAAGGTACACATTTATTGTGAATAATATATCAATTCGGGTATAAAAAATCGCTGATTATCTTGATTTATACCCAATATGGTATAGTAAATATGGGGCAAATAGTGTTGTTATGTCCAAATGATGATTGCTATAACGGTCTGGCTACCGTAGTTTCAGCTATCGCCAGGAGTGCGATGCCAAACGCTATATGAATAGCCATCCTGACAAGGATTATGAACTGTCTATAGTTTGTTATTCCGTGAGTGTATCATTCCCCTTCAAATACATATCCGAAACCTTGCCGGCTTACGATGTTGGAGGCATAGGCACCAATTTTCTTCCGAAGACGGGCGATATGCACGTTGACGGTGCGTTCGGTAACTATGACGCCAGCCCAGACTGAATCCATGAGCTGTTGGCGGGAGAGGACATGGCCTCGGTTCTTTAACAAAAGATGAAGGAGCTCAAACTCTGTGCGGGTGAGGCTGACGGGCTGGCCGTCTATGCTGACGGTCTTGTGGTCGAGGTTGAGCTGGAGCCCTCGAAAGGTGAGGAAGTGCTTTCCCAGACGCGACTCGACGACATTGATGACATAGTCGCCCAGACGCTCGCAGTCAGCGACGATGTCGTTGTAGAGGGAGCCGAGGGCATAGCTGTAGGCATGGCTGTTGATTTCGCCGACGGTCTCTGCCTTGAGGCGGTCACGCAAGGCGTTGATGTCGCGCTCAATGTCCTGCGAGGCATCGATGCTGAGGTCTTCGCGGCGTCCGCTGACGATAACCATCATCTGCGTCAGGGCCTCGTTCGTGAGGCGTAGCATATCGTGGAGGTTGGCATATTGGCCGGGGGTAAAGTCGATGCGTTCTTCACGCAGATGCCGGAGGGTGCGTGCTGCCTTGAAGCAGGCGTCGCCGATGGACTCCAGTTCGCCAATCTGGCGGAGCATGTCGCGGATCTTGCGCTTTGTGTCGTCGGAGAGGTGCTCGTTGCTGACCTTCTCTAGATAGGCGGCAATCTCGATTTCCATGTTGTCGGCAATGGTTTCGTACTTGGCGATGCGCTCGTACTGACGGTCGAATTCCTTGCGGTCACGCTCGTCGAGCAGGGCGCGGGTCATGTCGAACATACGCTGCATGCGCTCGGCGAAGAGTACGATTTCCTTTTGGGCCTGTAGGACGGATATTTCGGGAGTCTGCATCAGGCCGGCAGTGATGAAGCGGAGCGAGGTCTCGGCCTTCGCCTGTTTCCTGTCGGGCAGGAGACGGCAGACCAGCCGTTCCATCTGCGGCACGAAGCCGAGGAGCAGCGCGGTGTTCAGGACATTGAAGCAGGTGTGGAAGAGGGCGAGGACAACGGAGACAGAAGCTGCCCCACCTTCGCTCGCCGAGGAGTTGACAAGCGCCTTGCTAACCATAGAAGTCCCCTCGGCAGAGACCGTAGGGGGTGTGTATCCTGCCATCGAGCACACGATATCGACGAAGGGATAGAACACGGCGAGCACCCAGATGACTCCGAAGACGTTGAACAGCAGATGGGCCAGCGCTGCCCGCCTTGCCTCTATGCCTGCGCCGAGTGCGGCAAGGTTGGCGGTAGCCGTCGTGCCGATGTTCTCGCCCATGACCAGCGCGATGCCCATGTAGATAGGCAGCACACCCGTGGAACAAAGCAGGATGGTGATGGCCATGACGGCGGCCGACGACTGCACAAGGCAGGTGATGACGGTGCCCACGGCGAGGAAGGCGAGGATGGTGAGGTAGCTGTCGGTGTTGAACGAGGCGAAGAAGCCTACCACGTCGGCGTTGTGCTCCAGGTCCATGTCGCGGCCCACAGCACTCAGCATCACCAGCGACCAGAACAGGAAGGCCAGCCCGAACAGCAGGTCGCCCACCACGCGGTGGCGCTTCTTGTAGATGAGCGTCATGCCGACGATGAACGCAGGGAATACGACGACGGTCAGGTCTACGCTGTAGCCCAGCGACATGATCCACGCCGTCAGCGTAGTGCCGATGTTCGCCCCCATGATGACCGAGATGGCCTGAGCCAGCGTCAGCATCCCAGCACTCACGAAGGAGACGGTCATCACGGTGGTGGCCGACGACGACTGTACCGCACAGGTCACAAACGTACCTGTGAGCATCCCCGTCAGCCGGTTTTGGGTCATCTTGGCCAGCACGTGTCGCAGTTCCGAGCCCGCCAGTTTCTGCAGGGCGTCGCTCATCGTCTTCATGCCGTAGATGAGCAGCGCCAGCGAGCCGAGGAGTCTGAATAGAATTTCGAAAGTCATTATCTTACTCGTTTGATGATTTTATGGCGCAAAATTACGAAAAAAAATCCATGTATGCACGGAGAAGACGGTTACGATTTGGCTACGATTGCGAGTTTGGTGTGTTTAGCCATCTATAGAACACGCCTGTCGTGTGGTTAATGCCGACATCGACAGCCAAAAAAGGGAACCCCATTGGTGGGATTCCCCGGAGTCCTCTTGCGAGGCATATAATGGAAAATCAAAGCCCTGTAATCACCTTTAGCGGCGGTTCCTGCCGTGCGTCACGCTTGCGACCTTGACCGGTTTCTTCGGAGCGTTCTTGCCGTGCAAGTGCCCTTCAGCCGGGTGGTGGTGCCTGGCGTCAAGAGCTGGTGCGGGCCTGCCCATGTGCGCATAGTGTGAGCCGTGAACCTTGTTGTGACCGCCCCTGTAGGTCACGAACACCGTTGGGCGTGCCTTGAAGAAATGGCCGCGGTT
This sequence comes from Prevotella sp., assembly GCA_024697405.1. GTDB lineage: Bacteria > Bacteroidota > Bacteroidia > Bacteroidales > Bacteroidaceae > Prevotella. The sequence continues at coordinate 1,398 of JAILFU010000176.1, read as the reverse complement.
GGTGTAGTGGCTGTAGACGTGGAACGCCCAGGCTCCATTGCGCCAGCTGACTGGACGATAGAAATGGTTCAGGGCCACATACTTTTCGTACTGCCTCGGAGTCAGCACATAGCGGAGGTCGGCATTGCGGCGGTCCCACCAGACGCCCAGCACGTCGGCCTGTCCGTTTACACTCATCAGGTAGTCCAGGTTGATCTCGTAGACGGCATCATACTGGGCATCCGTCAGGTTCAGCTCGTAGGCCATCTTGTCCGAGAGGAAAAGAGCCTCGTTCTTTGCTGCTTTATAGCTCATTGCGTTGGCCGGGACGGTCACAGCCGTCATCACAGCCAGAATCACCAAAAGGCTGGTGCTCATCATCATCTTCTTCATAGTCGTGTCTCCTATACTTTAAATTGTTATTAATTCCTGGCCTAAGCCAGCCCCCTGCAAAGGGTGTTTATCTGTTCACGGTGCAAAGTACGGCATTTTCCATGAGCTTTCAAAAGGTTTTATCCTAAACGCTACGTACACTTTCCCTAAACTTCGTTAGGGATTTCCCCATCCGCAGTATTGTCAACAAGAACTCCCCGTCACTTGCAGTAGCAAGCAAACGGGGAGGCGTGCTTATTGGTACAGGTGCAATTAACTATAGCCCACCATCAGCTATCCAGATATGCTTTTCGTTGTCGTTTCTGACTGCGATGTGCTTCTGCTCTTGTTTCCCATCGGGATGCGTCAAGGTGTAGAACACATATGTGCCGACATAATCACCGTCACAGAGTTCTTGGAAGTCAGAGGCTTTACAACCTTTCATTTTGCCAGACAACGCAGGGAGTATGTTTTTATAAGAAACCAGTGCTTCGCTGGCTTGGCTGTTGTCGGCGCTGATGATGGCTTGGAGTATACGCTGGGCGGCTTGTGTAGCAGTCTCATTTTGCAGTTTGCTGAGTCTGTCGTCAGCAGTCGAAGATGTCATTTCTGTTACATCCGTCCATTGAGTGTCTGGGATTTGAATGAGATTGGCGCGACTCATCATAACGTTATATTGGATATTGTCGATATGAAGCAGGAGTTTTTTTTGGCCATCATTGACAACCCAGAGTTTGACAAAGCGCAGCAACCCGTCGTTTTTTGTGAATACATTCTCTACTTCCACCTCGCAATCACCCATCTTCCCAGTCTCAAGCAACTGTTGCAGATCGCTGTTTTTCTCGGTTCCCTTGAATGTCAAGGTAATAGTCGAATCGCTTTCTGTGCGTGCCACTTCGTTCTTCTTGGAAAAATCGATGGCTGATTTCTGCATAGCCAGCAGACGCTCGGGGTAGAGCAGGTTGACAAAGTATTCAAGGAAGTTGGCAACACGAGGCCCTTTTACATAGAGCGTGTTGGGAACCCACATATATTGAGTCTGGCCAT
>JAILFU010000165.1 GCA_024697405.1 Prevotella sp. | reverse complement strand
ATAGGTCTTGAAAGCGAGCTACTTTAGTAGCTACAGGCTGAGACAACGACTTTGCCGTGTGTAACATGGGGAATGTTACATGCGGCAAAGTCTGTGGGAAGAGCAAGGTGGAAAATGGTGGCAGTATTTCTCCAAACGGCGGCAGTATTTTTCAAAATAGCGTTAGTATTTTCCCAAACGGCGTTAGTATTTTCCCAAACGGCGGCAGTATTTGGTCGGATTCTCTAGAGAATTGAGCAGAAAAGGCCGGTGGCAGATGCTGTAGCTACAGTGGTAGCGCGAAACGGAGACTTGTAGCTACCGATAATGGTTTGCATTCCAGCTGGTTAGATGCCAAAGTAGCGCTTGTAGTTCCATTTTTTCCCCTATATTACGCGCACGCGCGAGGCTATGGTATATATAGTAATATTAAATTGGCGGGGGAAAGGTTTGGAACTTTGGATTTTTTTTGCTAACTTTGCAGTGCGCTTTTCGATGATGCGAGAAGTGACGCTAGTCAAATGTAAGGATAATTATAAGTACTGAGATATGGTAGGACGAAGACTGTTTTCTATTGTGACCCTGTCTGTGCTGTTGCCACTATGTGTATGTGCCGGACAGCTTACCCGTTTAGTGAATCCCTTTATCGGCACCGGCGGACATGGCCATGTGTTCCTGGGTGCCAACGTGCCTTTTGGCCTTGTCCAGCTAGGTCCCACTCAGCATAACCAAGGTTGGGACTGGTGTTCAGGCTACCATTACAGCGACTCCGTGCTGGTAGGCTTCAGCCATACCCACCTCAGCGGTACCGGCGTGGGCGACCTGGGCGATATTACCGTGCTGCCTGTGGTGTCGCCCGGCCAGAGCGAGGTGAGGTTTTCGCATGAGGACGAAGCGTGTCGTCCGGGCTACTATGCCCTGACCCTGGCCAACGGTGTGAAGGTGGAACTGACGGCTACCGAGCGTGCCGGATTGCACCGATACACTTGTCCTGAGGATGCCGACAGCTTGTATCTGCGGCTGGACTTGAAATTTGGCGTGGGCTGGGACAAGATGGTGGATGGGAAGGTCAGCGTTGGCCCCGCTCCTGCCCTTAGTGTAAGCGGACACCGTTTCTCGCGTGGCTGGGCTAACAACCAGAAGCTGTTCTACGTGGCCGATTTCTCGAAGCCCTTTGCCAACTGCCGCACACAGGGCGACACGCTGGCCATCTTCTCATTTCCCAACGACGGTCAGCCGTTGCTGTTGCGTGTGGGCCTGTCTGCCGTGAGCGAAGAGGGTGCACGTGCCAACCAGCGTGCCGAGCTGAACCACTGGGATTTCGACCGCGTGGTAACGGAGGCCGATGCCAAATGGGAAGCACAACTGGCGAAGGTGAAGGTGGCCTCTTCCGGCTCTCAGTCCTCCGACGTCCGTTCTCCGCTCTCCGTTTTCTACACCGCCCTCTACCACACGATGATTGCCCCGTCGCTGTTCAGCGATGTGAACGGCGACTATCGCGGGGCCGACGGCGAGCTGCATCACAACCATCACCAGACCTACACCACGTGGTCGCTCTGGGACACCTATCGTGCCGCCCATCCGCTGATGACGCTGCTGCACCGTGACCGTCAGGACGACCTTGCTGCCACGATGATCAGCATCTGGCGCGAGCAAGGCAAGCTGCCCGTGTGGCATCTGATGGGCTGCGAGACCAACTGCATGGTGGGCAACCCAGCCATTCCCGTGCTGGCCGACATGGTGCTGAAAGGCCTGACGCGCCGTGGCACAGAGGCCCTGGAAGCCATGAAAGCGTCGGCCATGCTCGACGAGCGCGGCCTGAAGCTGCTGAAGCAATACGGCTACATCCCCTGCGATCTGTTTGAAGACCAGGAGACCGTAGGCCGTGCGCTGGAGTATGCGCTGGCCGACTGGTGTGTGGCCCGCGTGGCCGAGAGGCTGGGGCAGAAGCCTACGCAGCACTATTTCGACGAGCGAGCACAGGCCTACCGCCACTATTTCGACCCGGCAACGGGCTTTATGCGCGGAAAGGACTCCAAGGGGCGTTTCTCCTTCCCTAACGGGGCTTTCAACCCCTTCCACTCTGCCCCCAAGAACCGCGACTATACCGAGGGCAACGCCTGGCAGTTCACCTGGCTGGTGCCCCACGATGTCGACGGCCTCGTGTCGCTGTTCGGTTCCGAGAGCCGCTTCGTAGGCAAGCTCGACTCTCTCTTCATCGTCGAGGGCGACCTTGGCGAGGAGGCCCCTCCCGACATCACCGGCCTGGTGGGACAGTATGCCCACGGCAACGAGCCTAGCCACCACATCTTGTATATGTATAACTATGTGGGCCAGCCCTGGAAGGGTGCACGCCTCATCCGTCAGGTGCTCAGCGAGCAGTATCGCAACGACCCCGACGGTCTGAGCGGCAACGAGGACGTGGGGCAGATGTCGGCGTGGTATGTGCTCTCCGCCATGGGGCTCTATCAGGTGGAGCCCGCCGGCGGCAAGTATATCATCGGCTCACCGCTGTTCGACGAGATGACAGTGGATACGGGCAACGGCAAATCGTTTACTGTCAAGGCTATAGGCAATAGCGACAAGAATATCTATGTGCAGCGCGCACGGCTGAACGGAAAACCCTACACCCGTTCGTATGTCATGTACGACGACCTGGTGCGCGGCGGCACGCTGGAGCTGGAGATGGGGCCTGAACCCAGCGATTTCGGTACCCGCATGGAAGACCGCCCTCACAGCGATCATCGCCAGTTCCATTCCGACGCGGTGGACAAGAAGATAGAGGAGGTGAAGCAGCTGCTCAGCGGGAATGCCAAGCTGGCGCAGATGTTTGCCGACTGCTTTCCCAACACGCTGGAGACCACTGTGCACTATCGTCAGATTGCTTCTCCCTCGGTGGAGAATGGAGGGGGACTTGATGACGACACCTTCGTCTATACCGGCGACATCCATGCCATGTGGCTCCGCGACTCAGGTGCCCAGGTGTGGCCCTACGTCCCCCTGGCCAAGAGCGACGAGAAGCTGCGCCACATGCTGCGCGGCGTCATCCTGCGCCAGTGGAAGTGCATCTGCCTGGACCCCTATGCCAACGCTTTCAACGACGGCCCGACGGGCGGCGATTGGCAGAGCGACCGCACGGCGATGAAACTTGAGCTGCACGAGCGGAAGTACGAGATTGACTCCTCGTGCTATCCCATCCGCCTGGCCTATGAATACTGGAGGCAGACGGGCGACGACAGCATCTTCGGCCAGGACTGGCTGCAGGCCGTGAAGAACATCCTGCGCGTCTTCCGCACCCAGCAGCGGAAGAGCGGGGTGGGGGACTATCGCTTTCTGCGCGTCACCGACCGTGCTTTCGACACCCAGGGGTGGGACGGCTATGGTGCTCCTGTGAAGCCCGTCGGCCTCATCGCCTCCGCCTTCCGTCCCAGCGACGATGCCACCGTGCTGCCTTTCCTTGTGCCGTCGAACTTCATGGCAGTCAGCTCGCTGCGAAAGGCCGACGAGATACTTCGCAAGGTGAACAAAGAAAAGGAGCTTGCAAAAGCATGTAGCAGCCTTGCTGACGAGGTGGAACAGGCATTGCGGGAATATGCCGTGGTGGAGCATCCCAAGTATGGCAAGGTCTACGCCTACGAGGTGGACGGCTTTGGCAATGCGTTGCTGATGGACGACTCGAATGTGCCCTCGCTGCTGGCGATGGGCTACTTGGGCGACGTGCCCCTGAACGATCCTGTATGGCAGAATACCCGCCGCTTCGTGTGGAGCGATGACAACCCCTGCTTCTTCCGAGGAAAGGCTGGCGAGGGCATCGGCGGCCCCCACATCGGCCGAGACTATGTGTGGCCCATGAGCATCATGATGAAGTGCTTCACCACCCAGAGCGACGAGGAAATCCGCCACTGCATGCGGATGCTGCTTGATACCGACGCCGGCACCGGTCTCATCCACGAGTCGTTCCACAAGGACGATGCCTCGCGCTTCACCCGTCCCTGGTTTGCCTGGCAGAACTCGCTCTTCGGCGAACTGGTGCTGAAGCTGCTGGCCGACGGTAAGCAGGACTTGCTTAATAATCTGTAAAGCGAACATGGCATTTCTGCTGCGAGAAACAGCGCGTCAGTAGCTAGAATTATCGTGAGTAAGGCTCCTAGTAGTCAACTATATTCGTTAAACTACAGGGCAGGGTTATTCTATTGCCACGGTTTTGCACGGTTTTTACACGGTTGTTCTGGTTGGTGTTGCCACGGTTTTGCACGGTTGTTCTGGTTGGAGTTGCCACGGTTTTGCACGGTTTTTACACGGTTTTTCTGGTTGGTATTGCCACGGTTTTTCATGGTTTTTTCACGGTTGTTCTGGTTGGTGTTGCCACGGTTTTGCACGGTTTTTACACGGTTGTTTCTGGTTGGTGTTGCCACGTTTTTGCACGGTTTCTTACGGTTTTTCTGATTGGTGTTGCCACGGTTTTTCACGTTTTTTTTTCGGTTTTTCTGGTTGGTGTTGCCACGGTTTTTCACGGTTTTTACACGGTTTTTCTGGTTGGTATTGCCACGGTTTTTCACGGTTTTTACACGGTTATGCTGGTTGGTGTTGCCACGGTTTTTACCCGGTTGGGCTCCGTATTCGCGATAGCATTGAGATGCTGTAGGACACACACCTGCACCCAAAAGCAACCATCGACATGGTGACGCCCCTGAAGGGCGTCACCATCAAGGGCCTGAACAAGATGGAGTGTGCCGGATTATCTTCAGTTGTCATTCGCGGACTGAAAGCCGGCCTGAGATAGGCTTTTCTTCAGGCTAGCGCTTGATCAGCTTGCGAGTGCAGCCGTCACTCATCTTGATGATGTTTAGTCCAGGCCGCAGGCCATTGTGCTTGCGACCGTTCAGGTTGTATATCATACGTGTGGACAGGGTGGGGGGCACAAGCTCGTCTCTGATTCCCAATGCCTCATAGTGAGCCATCTCGTTGGAAGACAGTTCGACATAGTTTGACAACGCTCTCCAATCTTCGGCCTCACGATAGGCAGACAAGGTGCCCTGGGGGATGTAGACATGGATGTCGTTAGACTTCCCTACCCCTTGGCTTCCGTCCCAATAGTAATAGCTTGTTCCCATATTACACACGCCTCCCCATTCGCTGAGGGGTGGTTCGGGGCTAAGCACAATCACACTGTCTGTGAATAGAGATTGAAAAGCATAGCTCTCCAGTAGCTGCAAGCTTCGTGGCAGGCAGATGGACGACGCCCTTGTATATTCGAAAGCGCCACAGGCAATGGTAAGTACGCCCTCTGGTACAATGATAGGGCCATCAGGAATGGTCGGAGCGGCGATGAGTTTGTCTTGTTGTTTACTGAGAATCATTCCGTCGCGTGAAGAAAAAAAGGAATTAGCTGGATTGACCTCAAATCTTGCCGCATAGCTTCTACTGAAAGCCCAGCTCCCGATTTGTCTGAGTGTGGCAGGCAGGCGTAGTGTGGCTTTGGCATTAGAGTTGAATGCCCTGATAAAGCAGTAATTGCCCACCTCCTCCAGCTGCTCCGAGATGGCGATGCTGTCCAGATTAGCATCGGCGAATCCATAGTGGTCAATTGTCTTGACCGTTGGGGGCATCGTGTATTCTCTCTGGTAGTATCCTACGTTCCTCAAGTATTTGATCAGGCGTGTCTTGTCGGCCGTAAGAAGTGCCTTGTTGTCCATGACGAAATACTGGTTGTCTGGGTGCAACTCGATATAGCTTATTTGTCTAGGCATGCAATTCCGTCCCATGGTCTGAACACTTGCGGGTATGCGTAGCGAGTCAATGTAAGTATATGTCAAGGCGTAGTCGGGCAGGCTGGTCACTTGTTCGCCGAGCACAATTTTCCTTAGGTTCCAGGCAGAGATAATGGCATCGTTGTATTCGTCATCACATTTCCAGCTGCGGCCGATATATGCTTCCCGCAGACTGTCGCCACTAAAGGCGTAGCTGCCAGTTTCCAGCATCAGCGGGCTGTCGGCGATGGTCATTTTTTTTGCACTTGTGTAGTAAAAGGCGTACGTCCCCACTTTCTTCACCGAAGCAGGAATATAAATAGCGGTGATGTTGGTATTATAAATAAAAGCCTTCGATTTGATTTCTGTCACGGTGAACTGTTTGCCGTTACGTTCCACAACAGACGGGATAACCAGTTCGCCTACGGTTTTGCCGCCGTTGAGCATCAGTTCGCTGTCGTTGATTTTCGAGTAAAGAAGATTGTCTAGTTCGAGGGGATATTCTGTGAGGTTCACGCCTTTCCACCCCGGGGCGTTCTTCCACGTCTCAAGTGTGCCTTCGGGCACGTAGGCCACATGCTCAGAGTTTCTAATCATCAGGCTATTCTCGTCCATTATCGGTGGTGTCGCTCCATGTAAATCCAGCTGCTGTACATTAAGGTAATAACACCCGTAATCGATGATTCTTTTCAGTGTGGCAGGAAAAGAGATGTATTTGAAACTTGTATACTCTAGGGAACCGTAGGAAAGCACTTCCGTCCCCTCATTGATGATCAGGCTGTCGATGCTTGCTATCCCCTCAAAAGCATAGGCCCCTATTCTGACGACAGAAGACGGGACGACAAAGGTTCCACACCTTCGGTTATAGGGATAGGCAACGAGCTGACTTATTTGTTTGTTGTAGAGCACGCCTTCCAAAGATGCAAAGTAGGGGTTGTCTTCATCCACCTCAATGCTTTGTAGTGAGCAATAGCTAAAAGCGCCATTGCCAATAGTTTTTACCGAGGCTGGGATTCTGATGCTCGTCATTGCAGAATTATAAAAGAACCAGTCGCAGATTTCGGTGACGTGAGGCCCTATTTCTGTTTCTTTCAGGAATCTTGCAATGTTGAAGCTGCCCGTGAGATTGCGCCCCATGTAAAGTCTCTCTACAGGCGTATTATTGAATGCATCCCAGACCAGTTCAAGGGGCTTGTCGGCATCCTCGATAATCAGTTCCTTCAGGTTCGGGCAGTCGGCAAAGCAGGAGTCGGACAGGGTGTTGAGAACGGAAGGAATGGTTACAGAGGTGATGGCCTCGTTGGCGTAGAAGGCCTTGGCATCGATGCCTATCAGCTGGTATTGCCGCCCCTGGTGGCCGATGGTGGCGGGAATGACGAGCCGGCCGCTGGCGGGGCCTCTCACGAGGAAGGCCTCGTCGTCGCTCAGCTCATAATCTATCCCGTCGATAGTCACTATGTCCGGCTTGGGCATCAGGCCGCCAATGATGTCCTGTCGTGAATTGTAGTCGCCAATGCCCGAATTGATGGCTGTCGGGCGGAAGTAGTTGTCAGCCCATCCGCCCCATCCGAAGTTGAAGTGGAGGTATCCACCATGGTGATAACCGTCGCAGATAAACTCATGCCCGATGCCGCCGTTGTCATCCTGTCCGCAATAGAGCAGAGGGCGGAAATGCTCCAGCTCATAATAGATTCTGTCGAATAGCTCCTCCTCGGTCATGTAGTCAGGATACAGGTGGAAGTATCGGCTGCTGAAACCGAAATATTTGGGGAATTCAGCTCCACTGCAGTATGCGCTACTGCTACTGCTGGAGTAGTTCATGTCGACCGACACTCCGCAATGATAGAGCAAGGTGGCCAGATTGTCGTCCACGTCGTCATAATCATAGCTATCCCGCATTTGGCTCATGTGGTATTGCGTGGCTCCGAAATTGGCGCTCAGCGTCTTTTCCTCTCCGCTATTGTGAGTCCACACGTAGCTATGTTCGCCTGTCCCCCGTTCCGGCCATTGGTGATAGTACAGTATCTGGGCCATGGCGGTGGCCACGCAGCCAGTGATGCACCGCTGGTTGGTCACAGGGTCAATAGGACATTTCCCGTTGTAGGGACTGTGCTGATTCCATTGGGACTGCACCAGTGCCGGGATGTCTTCTCGTGTGTCGATGATGTTTGCCGGTGCCTCCAGCCGATGCTCACGTGCAAAGCAGATTTGCCGTTCATACTCACCCAACAGCCACTTCAGGCAGCAAGGCATGTCGGACTCGCTGAAAGTTCCCTGTTCGGCAAAGCCTAGGATGGGATGCGCGCGTTCGTCGCCCGAAGCTACTACAAATCCCCTCTTGTCAGGCAGATTGAACACATACACTTCTGGAGCATCAGCTCCTGGCGTGGCGTATGCCAACTGCAGGTCGGCCGCCTCCAGGGGCTGGCTTGGACGGCAGGCGGCAATGCCGCTTTGCAGGAATTGCTTCACATTCTTGCAAGCCGTCTGTTGGTCAATTACCTGTGCATTTGCCATGAATGGCAGCAGCGTAAAAAGCTGCATGATGAATAACATTCTTTTTTCCATAGTAAGATGTTGGCGTCGATTGTTGATGAGTCGGATGCAAAGATACGAAAATAAAAGGGAAATGCAAAAGGAAATCTTGTTTTTTCTTCATTTCCGAGTGCAAGTAACATCGGCCAACCAAAGTTGCGAATAAAGTTTCAAGCTTCCTGTTCTATCAATGGCTAATCTTGCAAAGCGGACATTACATTTCATCCGTCGCTAGGCCCGTGTCAGCACTTGAAAACTTAAAATGCCTAAAAACACGAAAAAATCTTCTTTTCTGTCTTTCGCTTTTCACATCTTTTTCGTACCTTTGCATCTTGAAAGAATAATTGGTCATTAACAATTCAATAAATTCAAAGAAATGGTAAACTACAAGGATTTAGGTCTCGTGAATACCCGCGAGATGTTCAAGAGAGCAGTAGCCGGTGGCTATGCTATCCCCGCTTTCAACTTCAACACGATGGAGCAGATGCAGGCTATCGTGATGGCAGCCGTAGAAACGAAGTCGCCCGTCATCATGCAGGTGTCGAAGGGTGCCCGTAACTATGCCAACGCCACCATCCTGCGCTACATGGCTGAGGGTGCCGTGGCCTACGCCAAGGAGCTGGGCTGTGAGCATCCTGAGATTGTGCTGCACCTGGACCACGGCGACACCTTTGAGCTGTGCAAGGACTGCATTGACATGGGCTTCTCATCAGTGATGATCGACGGCTCGCACCTCCCCTACGAGGAGAACATCGCTCTGGCTAAGAAGGTGGTTGACTATGCTCACCAGTTCGACGTGACCGTTGAGGCTGAGCTGGGCGTGCTCGCCGGTGTTGAGGACGAGGTCAGCGCTGCTGAGTCTCACTACACCAAGCCCGAGGAGGTCATCGACTTCTCTACCCGCACAGGCTGTGACTCTCTGGCTATTTCTATCGGTACCAGTCACGGCGCCCACAAGTTCACTCCCGAGCAGTGCACACTGGTGAACGGCGTGCTCGTTCCGCCGCCATTGGCATTCGACATTCTGCACGAGATTGAGAAGAAGCTTCCCGGCTTCCCCATCGTGCTCCACGGTTCTTCCTCTGTTCCTATGGAAGAGGTCGAGACCATCAACAAGTTCGGTGGCCACCTCGAGGCCGCTATCGGCATCCCCGAGGAGCAGCTGCGTGAGGCTTCGAAGAGCGCCGTCTGCAAGATCAACAGCGACAGGGACTCGCGTCTGGCCATGACCGCTGCTGTGCGCAAGCACCTGGCTGAGCATCCTGGTGACTTTGATCCTCGCCAGTATCTGAAGCCCGCCCGTGAGAACATGAAGAAGATGTACATCCACAAGATTGTGAATGTGCTTGGCAGCGACGGTAAGCTGGCACAGTGCTAAGCGGCTTCTGCATGAAGAGACAAAAAGAATCCCTGCCCGGTGTGGCAGGGATTTTTTATTTCCGCTAGTGTGGTGGGATTATCGTTTCTGCTGGTGGCAGGGCGTATGCCTCAGCAGCCTTTGGAGGTCATGATGTTGAGCACCATCTCGTCGGTAGGTCCCATGCCGTTGGCTCCGATGGCCGTCAGGTTGCTGATGCTCCTGTCCACGCTGTCGTCGACGATGCCTTCCTGCGAGCTGACACATTTGCCCTCCATGGAGAGCAATGCTGAGAGCACGGCGGTGCTGACGCCGCTGGTGATTTTCAGCGAGCACGACGGCTTCGCCCCGTCACAAATCATGCCCGTGAGGTTGGCCACCATGTTCTTCACTGAGGCGCAGATGCGGTTGTAGTCGCCGCCCATGAGGTAGGTGATGCCTACGCTGCTGCCTATGCTGGCCACTACGCATCCGCAGAGGGCGGAGAGCGTTCCCAGCGACTGCTTGATGTAGATGGCTGTGAGGTGGCTCAGGGTGAGGGCCCGGATGAGCTCTTCCTCGGTGTTCTCGTTCTCCTTGGCATAGACACAAACAGGGTTGGTGGCGCAGATGCCCTGGTTGCCGCTGCCGCTGTTTGACATGACGGGAATCATGGCTCCGCCCATGCGGGCATCGCAGGCTGAGGCCGTGCGGGCGATGATGTGGCAGAAGATGCTGTTGCCGAAGATGCCCTTGGAGAGCGGGCGGTCGATGGTCTTGCCCAGGTTATGGCCATAGTTGCCCTTCAGCGCCTCGCGTGCCGCGTTCATGTTGTAGGTTCGTGTCTCCTCCATGAAGCGAATCTCGTCGAGCGGTGTGGTGGTGGCAAAGTCGTAGACCAGACGGAGGTTGAGCGGAGGGCATGCTACCACAATGGTTTCGGGTGCGGTGGCAAACTCTCCACTTTCCACTCTCCGCTCTCCACTTTCCACGAAGTGCGTATGGCTCCCGGCGATGACAGTTGTCTCGCTCTTCCCGTCGGCCTCAACGATGATTTCTACGTATAGTTTTTCAGTGATGCCCTTTTTCAGCTGGATGTCGATGCGGTTCTCGCTGAGGAAACGCTTCCCCTCTTCCAGTGCTTCGGGCGTGAGGTCTTTCAGTACTTCCAACTGGTATTCACTCTTGCCGATGAGTGTCCCCAAGGCAATGGCGATGGGAAGTCCCGTCATGCCTGTCCCGGGGATGCCCACTCCCATGGCGTTTTTCAGGATGTTGGCACTTAGCAGTGCGGTGATGTGCTCCGGGCGTTTGCCCAGCTTTTCGGTCGCCTTGGCTGTGCACAGCGCCACGCACATGGGTTCGGTGCAGCCTATGGCAGGCACTACTTCCTGATGTATCAGGGCAATGATTCTTTCGCGTGTCTCTTTGTCGACCATAGTCTTCTGTGCTGTCTGTTTATTCACTGTCTATTCCCAGCAGGGGAAGCAGGTCGCCTTCCCTATGGAAAATGACGGCCGTGGTGACCATGAAAGCAAGGAAGAGGAACACCAGGCATATCTTGGCCCGTGCCGGAGCCGACTTCTTGATCGGTACAGTGGCTGGCTGTAGCGTGGTGAATGCCGGCGTGTCTTCCTGCAGCTTGGCTTCAGCCATCTGCAGCTGTGCGGAAATCTGCGTGTAAGCCTGTTGCTGGAGGTTCAGCTCAGTTTCCAGCTTCACCTGTTGGCTGTGAACGCTTTGCAGGAATACCTTCTGGTTGCGGTCGCTGAAGACGGCATAGTCGTTAAGGGCTTTTTCGTAGCGTTCTTTCGACTCCTGGCAGAGGGCTTTGTAGTATTCTACATCGATGCGGGCCTTGGTGGTGCGGTATTCGGTGATGAAATCCTGCAGTTTTTTCTGCACGGAGTCGGCAATGGTGGCAGCGATGAGCGGATCCTGGTCTTTCACGTCGATGGTGATGACCAGCGATTTCTTATCGACATCGCACACCACATTCTTCTCTATTTTCTCAACAACCCGTGTCTGCTTCTTGGTCAGCTTGAAGGAATTCAGGCTGTTCTCGTCAAGGTCATCCTCATCGCTTTTGAGAAGGGAGAACAGGGCCTTGATGGGTATAGCCCACCACGAGCTTTTCTGCTCGTTGAGCAGGTAGTCGTAGTAGGTCATCACCTTGTCATCATCCTCGCGGTGCACCTTGATTGGGAAGAGCGATGTGCGGAAGGTGACGCTGTTCATCAGCTCCGGATAGAGGGTGGGCAGGATAGCATCGCCTGTGGTTGGCGTGCCCAGGTTGATGCCAAAGCTGCTGACCAGGTTGGCCAGTGTGGAGCGCCGGGCAGCCGACGACATTTCCGGCGCCAGCGTCACCGTGCATTTGAAGGTGTTGGGGATGCCCAGAGTGAAAATGGCCGACAGAAGGAATACGATGGGTAGCACTTTATAATAGAGCTTCTTGTGCTTCTTCATGTCCTTCGCCAGTTTGCCGAAGTTGATGTTCCCTTTCTTAGCTACTGCCTTGGGCTTGGCGGAGGCCTGTCCCTGTTGTTCTGTATTCATGTCTTGTATGAGTTACTTGACGAGATTAGCAATGGTGGCAACCATGGTGGCTAGTGATGCGATGCTGGTGCCGATGCCCAGCCATTGGGTGAGGGCGGCGGTATTGCGCGGTGCTTTCGTGGGCACCACGATTTCGCACCCCGGCTCCATCCTGGCCTTGCTGGCTTTGGCGATGGTGCCGTTCTGGTAGACTACGTATGAGCCGTTCTTCTTGGCACGGTTGCCGAATCCGCCCGCCTGTTCCACATACTTCTTGAATTTCATGCCTTCGACAAAGGCCACTGTGTTCGGAGCGCGGACGTCGCCACTGATTTTCACCGTACGGTTTTGGAGCGGGATGATGAGGCGGTCGCCGTCGATGAGCTCAATGTCCTGCTCTCCGCCAGGGTTGGCGAGTGCCTCATCGAGATGAATGCCAACGGTATAGTGGGTCTGCATGGCTAGTTGCTCTATCTTCACCGAGTCTTCGCCTTCAGCGGTCTGGCGGGCTGTCTGTAACACCCTTTGCATGCGGGCTCGCTCGTCTGCGGTCATATTGCGTATCAGACGGGCACCGCGCACGTATGCACCAGGCATCACGCCTCCTGCGGCCTTTACCAAGTCACTCAGCCGCTGGTTTTTCGTCTCCAGATTGTAGTTGCCTTGGAAGGCTACCTCGCCCGTGATTGTCACTTGCATGGGCGCCTGGTAGACCGGGCTGCGGCGCACCTGTACCACGTCGTAGGGTTCAAGCAGGAAGATGCTGTCGCTGTCGATAGTGAAGTTGTCTTTCAGGGCAAAGCTGAAGTTCTGGCTGGTCTGTAGTCCTGATTCCAGGGCTTTAGGGTCGCGCAGCCGGCGTGAAATATCTACCTTCACCGTCGATGCGGCATCGGTCAGTCCTCCTGCCTGGACAATCAGGTCTTCCACAGTGGTGTTGTCTGCATACTCGTAGGTGCCGGGGAAGATGACTTCGCCCTCGATGGTCAGCGTGCGCAAGTTCTGATGCTCGGCCTGGGTGGGAATAAAGAGTATGTCCTCGTTCTTCAGGGGAACGTCGGCCTGCTGCCCGTTGAGGATAGCTTCCAGGTCTATGGCCAGCACTTCCTGCGTGCGGTTGGGCTTCATGCGGCGTATGACGGCCCGGCTAGTCATGGCCTCTTCGGTCAGTCCTTCGGCTTTCTCTATCAGCGTGCGGACGGAGTTGCACTTGTCGGCCAGCTGATACATGCCCTGGCGGAACACGGCGCCTTTCACCTCGACCATGTTCTCATAGCGGTCGTAGATGCCGTCCACGCTGAAGGCGTCGCCGTCGGCCACCTTGAAGCTGGACATCTCAAATTCCTCTACGTTGTAAACGCTTCTCATCTTTCCGTTGGAGCGGAGCACACGGACAGCCTTGCTGTAGGCATCGCCTGTGAAGCCGCCGCAGTATTCCAACAGGGTGGCCAGGCTTTCGTCCTTGCGCATCTCGTAGGCCATAGGCCGCTTGACATGGCCGCCTATGTCGACGATACAGTCGTAGGTGCCTACTTGAATGACATCGTCGTCGGCCAGACGTACATTTCCTGCCAGCCGACCGTGTTGAATGAACTCATAGATATCGACGACGGTGATAAGCTTGCCGTTACGATAAACCTTGATGTTGCGCAGTGTGCCCAGGTCGCTGATGCCTCCAGCCATATACAGGGCATGGAACACGGTGGAGAAGGCTGACAGCGAGTAAGTGCCCGGTGTACGCACCTCACCCATCACATTGACGGTGATGGTTCGTGTCTGTCCCAGTGTGGTCTTGATGTTTGAACTGGAATAGAACGTTCCCAGACTAGCGGCGATGCGTGCCTGTGCGGCAGATACAGACAGTCCGCTCACTTGGACGGGGCCGAAGTCAGGTACTGTGATGAAGCCGTCGGGGCTGATGGTCAGCGTCATGCTTTCCTGCGTGGCTCCATAAACGTTGACCACAAGCTGGTCGCCGGGGCCGAGCACATAGTTGGGCGGGGTGGCAATGTTCATGGCAGGCTCGAACGTGAGGTTGCGCTTGTTGAAGATGTCACGTCCGTAGACTCGGCGTCTTCTCATCTCTGCCGTCTCGGTGGCATCGATGGTCTCGTCTCCCTCTTCGCCAACCATATCGGGAGTTTCAATGACGGCACTGCTCGACTTGCCGTTGTTCACACGCATGCGGTTCTCTGCCCCGCTGATGGCATTGTCAACGGAGTTGTCCAGATTCTTATTGGTGATTTGTTTGGCGTATTGGGCACGCAGTCGGCGAATCTGGTCGACCGTAGCCCCTCGCTGAATCAGTTTGGCTCCGATGTTGGCATCAGAGGTGCCTGCCCTTTTTTCTTGGGCGGCAATTTTGATTACCTCTGCGTCTGACAAGCTTTGTCCCATGACGGTTGTCAAGCAGCAGACCGAAAGAAATGTAATCAGGAGGAGTCGTTTCATGTTATTTATATATAATGTGTATATTCCTATTTGTTTTCGGCCAGTTGCATCAGGTATTGGCCGTACCCGTTTTTCAGCATGGGGCGGGCAGCCTCCACTAGCTGTTCACGGCTGATCCATCCGCGCTTGTAGGCGATTTCTTCCAGACAGGCCACCTTCAGTCCCTGGCGTTTCTCTATGACCTCGATGAATGTCGATGCTTCAGCCAGCGAATCGTGGGTGCCGGTGTCCAGCCAGGCGAAGCCGCGTTGCAGTGTCATCACCTTCAGCTTCTGTTGCGCAAGATAGTTCTGGTTCACAGTGGTGATTTCCAATTCGCCGCGCGCGCTGGGCTTGATGTTCTTGGCAATCTCCACCACGCTGTTCGGATAGAAGTAGAGGCCAACAACGGCATAGTTCGACTTGGGCTTCTCGGGCTTCTCTTCGATGCTGAGGCAGTTGCCTTGAGCGTCGAACTCAGCCACGCCATAGCGCTCGGGGTCGTTCACGTAGTAGCCGAAGACAGTTGCCAGCCCGTGTTTCTCGGCGTTCTCCACGCTTTGGCGCAGCAGTCCGCTGAAGCCCGACCCGTAGAAGATGTTGTCGCCCAGTACCAGACAGACGCTGTCGCTGCCGATGAACTCTTCGCCGATGATGAATGCCTGGGCTAGACCGTCGGGCGACGGCTGTTCGGCATATTCAAAATGGACTCCCAGCTCACTGCCGTCACCCATCAGCCGGCGGAAACCCGGCAGGTCGTGGGGGGTGGAGATAATCAGGATGTCACGGATGCCCGCCAGCATAAGTGCCGAGACGGGATAATAAATCATGGGCTTGTCGAATATGGGAATCAGCTGTTTGCTGATGCCCTTGGTAATAGGGTAGAGGCGTGTGCCGCTTCCACCTGCCAGAACAATTCCTTTCATGGTGTAATTACGTAATTATGGTGCAAAGGTACACAAAAGTTAGGAGTTAGGAGTTAGGAGTTAGGAGTTAAATCCGACGGTTAACATTTTTTATGCTTTCTCAGCGTGTAAACCTCTCGACTCCTAACTCCTAACTCCTAACTTTTTTGTACCTTTGCACACAATTTAAACATGGTATCATGGGAATAATAGGAAAAATCTTTGGCCGCAAGACGGCTGACCAGGAAGAAAAGATAGGTGGCATGGAGGATTTCATGACCCTCATCCGTGTGTATTTTCAGGCGGTGATGGCTGCCGACCTCCACATCTCCAGTTTGGCTGTGCTGCCCGACCTCCGCACTTTCAAGGTTACGCTGAAGGTGCCTACCCAGCAAGGACGTCTGGGTGTCGGCGAGAAGGCCCGCTGCAAGAAGATGCTGAAGGACATGTACGAGATGGACGAACAGTTCTTCAAGGAGATAGACCAAAGCATCAACCGCCGTTGCCGTAAGCTGCAGGATGTGCAGCCCTACATGCTGCAGTTTCAGGCGTTCGTGCAAGATCTGATGATGCTGACGGGCAACCTGATGAAGTTCAAGCTACGCATGCCCAGCTTCTTCAAGAAGGCCATCTACAGTATGACCGAGAAGACCGTTCACGACATCTACACAAAGAACGACTACAAGGATGCCGGCGTCATCAAGACCGTGCTGGGTGTCCGTGAGTACAACAAACGTCTCAATTTCTCCGAGAAGTGGAGCACTGATTTCGTCTATCGTGTAGTGATGCTGGCCAAGAAGGAGAAGCGACCGCAGGGGAACGAGAATTGAGAATCGAGGCATGAGGTGAGAAGTAAAAAATGTGAAGGAAAAGTTAAATAAGTAGAAAAAATCAGCACTTTTCACTTGTCACTTTTCACTTGTCACATCTTTTGCCTACCTTTGTAGGATAAAAGCGTTGTCATGAGCCAAAGTGAGAAAGATTTAGCTACCTTCCAGACGCGTGTCAGGCAGATGATACTCCGTTTCAAGGAATTGAAGCAGGAGAATGTCGACCTTTATGCGCTGGTGGAGGAAAATGAGCAGCAGATAACGCAGCTCAAGGCTAAAGTGGCACAGCTGGAGCATGACTTCGCAGCGCTGAAAGCGGCTAGAATGCTGGAAATCACCAATGGCGACCTGGAGGGAGCCAAAGAGCGGCTGGCCAGCCTGATACGCAGTATCAACAAATGTATAGCCGTGCTGAGCGACGAGAAGTAGAAGGACGGGGCAGATGTCCGTCCGCAAACAAGGTGAAGCGATGCCAGAAGGAAGTAAAGAGAAACTCAATATAAGGTTGCACGTCTACGACGAAGACATTGCAATGGTGCTGCACAACCGCGAGGATGAGCAGTATTATCGTGCTGCAGCTAAACTCATCACCGAGCGCTACGGGGCATACGCCCAGGTCTATAGAGGGCGCAAGAGTGACCATACCATAGGGCTGATGACGCTCATCGAGATTGCCCTGCGGTATGAGAAGGAGCAGAGCAAGAACGACACGACCCCTTATGATAATATTCTCCGACAGCTGACTTCTGAGATTGAAGAAGCCTTGAAGTAGCCGAGAGAGTATTAACATTATATATTTTATTTATGAGTCCTGTACTAACAATTATTATTGCCGTGGCTGCCCTTATTGTAGGTGCGGCCTGCGGATACTTCCTGTTCCTCAAGGTCATCAAGGGGAAGTACAACGAAATGATAGAGTCGGCCGACAAGGAAGCCGATGTTATCAAGAAGAAAAAACTGCTGGAAGTCGAGGAGAAATTCCTCAACAAGAAGAGTGAATTGCAGAAAGAGGTGCAACAACGCAACCAGCAGTTCCAGCAGAACGAGAACAAGCTGAAGCAGCGTGAGATGTCGCTCAACCAGCGCCAGGAAGAGCTTGGCCGCAGGAAGAACGAACTCGACAGCCAGCAACAGCGTATTGACAACGAGAAGAAGGCACTTGCTCTGAAGCAGGAGGAGCTGGGCAAGATGCAGCAGAAAGAGCGCGAGAAGCTGGAAGAGCTTTCTGGCCTGAGTGCCGAAGAGGCCCGCAACCGTCTGGTGGAGAGCCTGAAGGACGAAGCTAAGACGGCCGCTGCCAGCTATGTGAACGAAATTATGGACGAAGCCAAGCTCAATGCCAATGCCCAGGCCAAGAAAATCGTCATCCAGACCATCCAGCGTGTGGCCACTGAGACGGCTGTGGAAAACAGCGTGTCGGTGTTCCATATCGACAACGACGATGTGAAGGGCCGTGTCATCGGCCGTGAGGGACGTAACATCCGTGCGCTGGAAGCTGCCTGTGGTGTGGAGATTGTGGTCGACGACACCCCCGAGGCCATCGTCATCAGCGGTTTCGACCCCGTGCGTCGAGAGACCTGCCGCTTGGCTCTCCACCAACTGGTGGCCGACGGCCGCATACACCCTGCCCGCATTGAGGAGGTGGTGAACAAGGTGAAAAAGCAGCTTGACAACGAGATTGTGGAGACAGGAAAGCGCACAGCCATCGACCTGGGTATCCACGGCCTGCATCCGGAACTGGTGCGCATCATCGGCAAGATGAAATATCGCAGCAGCTACGGGCAGAACCTGCTGCAGCATGCCCGTGAGACGGCCAACCTCTGTGCTGTCATGGCTGCCGAACTGGGACTGAACCCGAAGAAAGCCAAGCGTGCCGGACTGCTGCACGACATCGGCAAGGTGCCCGATGAGGAGAGCGAGATGCCGCACGCACTCTATGGTGCCAAGATTGCTGAGATGTACAAGGAGAAACCCGACATCTGCAATGCTATCGGTGCCCACCACGACGAGATGGAGATGCAGACCCTGCTTGCCCCCATCGTGCAGGTGTGCGATGCCATTAGTGGTGCCCGTCCCGGTGCCCGCCGCGAAATTGTAGAGGCATACATCAAGCGCCTCAACGATCTGGAGGCCATTGCCATGAGCTATCCCGGTGTCACCAAGACCTACGCCATCCAGGCTGGCCGCGAGCTGCGCGTCATCGTTGGTGCCGACAAGATGGACGATGCCGAGACCGAAGCTTTGTCAGGGCAGATTGCCTCGAAGATTCAGAACGAGATGACCTATCCCGGACAGGTGAAGATTACTGTCATCCGCGAGACCAGGTCGGTGGCATACGCTAAATAAGTAAGAACCCCTCCTAACCTCCCCAAAGGGGAGGAAATCTCACCCTCTTTCCCCCTTGCCCCATGGAGAGGAAGAAAGAGGGTGAGCCTTTGTATAAGGCAGCAATATTGCTGTTGACAAGGGATTCTTCTCCAGCGGTAGCCGCATTCTTGCGTCACTTTTGTAGCTAGCGACCTGCGGTCGAGCGCGCCGACCGCAGGTCGCCTACCTGTAGCCTTTCCCCTCCCTTCAAGGCAATTGCGAGGAGGAGAGGGGAGCGCCCTGCGGAATAATTGATTAAGTGCCGACCGCTATATCGTTGCCTTGGATAATTAGGAGTTAGGGATTAGGAATATACGCCGAAAAAAAAGAGTTAGAAAACTGCCGGTTGGCAATTTCTAACTCCTGATTTCTTACTCTAGACTGTTTTCAGTCAAACATTGTTCCCTCAATGTAGAGGCGGGTGATTTCAACAGCTCCGTTGGTTCTCACGGTAATGGTCTTCTTGAAATGCCCCAGAGCCTTGCCTGTGCCGTTGTACGTCACCTTGATTTCTCCCTTTGCCCCCGGCTGGATGGGCTCCTTGGTGTAGCTGGGAACGGTGCAGCCGCAGGTGGCCATGGCTTGGTTGATGACCAGAGGCTCCTCGCCGACATTGGTGAAGGTGAAGGTGCACGACACCACAGGATTCTTCTCTGAGAACTGGCCGAAGTCGTGGGTCACCTTGTCGAACTTGATTTCGGCGGGCTTTTGTGCCATAGCAGCCGTCATGCTGCCGATGAGCAACAGTGTGAATAGAACTAATTTCTTCATTTTGTTATTTTTGTTAAATTGTTCACGCTATTTCGACGCAAAAGTACGAAAAAGTTGGGATTCGGGAATCAGGATTTAGTTGTTTTTATACTAAGTTAGGAGTTGGGGGTTGCAAGTTATGAGTTTTTAACAAACCGTTGGCCGTTTACCATTGGCCATTCACCATTCCCCGCCGACTATTGACTGTTCACTATCAAGTAATACTCTGTGGCACCCAGCAGGAAGCATCCTGTGCCGTAGTCCTCGAAGTCGGGAATGCGGGTGTAGCTTAATGGCTGTCCGGCCGACGGGTCTTTGCCTGTCCCCTGCATCCATCCGAGGAAACCGTCGGGGTGCACAGCTTTGCTGACCATTGCTGTCCATGCACGATCGCATGCCGGCCGGTAGACTTCAGCTTTCAGGTATCCTTGCCTGATGCCCCACGCCATGCCGTAGAGGAAGAGTGCCGTGCCGCTGGTTTCGGGCATGGCATAGTTCGTGCTGACAAGGCTGGGATTCCAGAATCCGTCTTCGCGCTGGCATCGCAGTAGTGCCTCGCTCATCTGCAGGAAGTCTTTCTTCAGCTCCTTGTAAGCCTTCGACTTCTTCGGCAGCACATTCATACAACGCACCAGGGCGGCGTATACCCATCCGTTGCCACGGCTCCAATAGCACTGCTGGCCGTCTGGTTCCTCATACGGGGGCACGTAGTCGGCATCGCGCCACCATAGGCCCTCCTTTACGTTGAACAGCCCGCCGCCGCACTCATTGCGGCTCCAGCGGTACATCTTCATGGCGTGCTCCAGATACCGGCTGTCGCCCGTCAGCTGGTAGATCTGCATATAGAGGGGCATGGCCATCTGTATGGCGTCAATCCATGTCCACCAGCCATAGAGTGAGCCGTTCTTGGGGTTCGGCGTCTGCATCTGGTGCTCCAGGTTGGCCACCACATTTTCCAGTTTAGCGTCTTCCTTCATTAAGGACAGCTCATAGTAGGTCTGTGCGCAGCACTGGTCGTCGGCGTCGCAGGTGTTCACCCCATTGCGTGGCGTCCACTGGTGGAAGTCGGCCCAGCGTGTAGCGTAGTCCACATAGCGCTGTTGCGGGTCAATGCGTTGCAGTGCCATCAGCCCCTCGTAGTACACGGCGCGTGTCCACAGCGAGCTGGGGCGTATCTTCTTCCAGTTCGTGGGCACCGTCGGGTCTTCATACTTCCGCATGAAGTAGTCGTTTGCGCGGCGCGCCACTTCCAGCACCTCCTTTGCCTGCGGTTGTGCCATAGATAATGGTAATATGGTAAAAAGATAAAACAACAGAATGCCTACCCTGCCATATTTCCTGATTCCTGCTTC
The DNA here is from genome assembly GCA_024697405.1 of Prevotella sp. Taxonomy (GTDB): domain Bacteria; phylum Bacteroidota; class Bacteroidia; order Bacteroidales; family Bacteroidaceae; genus Prevotella. The sequence goes on along the minus strand of JAILFU010000165.1, from coordinate 12,618 downwards.
CGATGCTAGTCTTACGCTCATTTTCTTTTCACTATTTTGATGTTTTACTTCCTTGTCTTATCCCTTTTCACCTTTTCCCGTTGCAAAGTTACTGCTTTTTTCCCTAATAAAGAAATAAAGCAGCGTAAAAGAAACAAAAAAGTGTTTTTCAACGCGCTATTGGCGGTTGCGCACGAACTCGGAGGGAGTCATGCCGTACTCAGCCTTGAAGTTCATGGTGAAGCTTTTGACTGTAGTAAAGCCTACAGCGTAGGCTATTTCCGTTATCTGCATCTGCGATGTTTCCAGCAGCGCTTTTCCACGTTTGATGCGGATGGTGCGGATGAACTCCGCAGGCCCCTGTCCGGTGATGGCCATGAGTTTCTTGTAGAGCGTGGAGCGCGACATGGCCACCTCGGCGGCCAGCGTCTCAACAGAGAAGTCGGAGTCGCCGATGTTCTCCTCGACCAGGGAGATGGCTTTCTTGATGAACTGCTCGTCGAGGGGTGTAATGGTTATTTCGCTGGGTTCGATGTTTATCTTCTGGCGGAATACGCGGTGGTTGTTCTGCTCCCACTCTATGAATTTCTTCACACGGAGGCGCAGCACCTCGATGTTGAAGGGCTTGGTGAGATAGTCGTCGGCTCCCAGCTGCAGTCCTTCGATGCGGCTGACGTCGGTGGTGCGTGCGGTGAGCAGGATGACGGGAATGTGGCTCAGGCTGATGTCGCTCTTTACCCTTCGGCAGAGCTCAAAGCCGTCGATGCCGGGCATCATCACGTCGCTGATGATCAGGTCTATCTGCTCGTGCTGCAGAATGACGAGTGCTGCTGCTCCGTCGGTGGCGGTGCGCACCTTGTAGGTTTCCTTCATGCAGGAACTGACGAACGACAGCATGTCGGAGTTGTCGTCGACGATAAGGAGGGAAGACTCCCTTTCGCCTTCTCCTTGCGAGGGAGTGGGGTAGGTGTCGTGCTCATTCTGCTGCTCCTGGTTCAGAATGTCTCCTCCCTTCTCTGTTGGGAGGGGGGAGGATTGGGCCTTTAACTTGATGGTGAATATGCTGCCTACGGGCTTGTTGTCGCTGACGCTGATGGTGCCGTGGTGCAGACGGACGTAATCGCTGGCGATGTGGAGACCGATGCCGCTGCCTGTCTGCGAACTGTCGTTGGTAGCCGACTGGTAGAAGCGGCGGAAAATATTAGGCTTGTCGCTGTCAGGGATGCCTTTGCCGGTGTCGGCGACGGCGATGGTCACGCTGTCCTGCTCCTGACGGAACGACAAGGAGACGCTGCCGCCAGAAGGCGTGAACTTCAGGGCGTTTGAGAAGAGGTTGTAGATGACTTTGCTCATCTTCTCGCGGTCGTAGTCCATGATGTAGCTGTCGGTGGTGTGGTCGAAACTGAGGTGGATGCCGCGCTCTTCTGCATAGTCGCCGAAGGAGACGAGAATGCTGTTCAGATGGTCTACGATGTCGCCCCGCTGCAGGTTCAGCGTCTCTCCGCCGGCGTCGAGGCGGCGGAAGTCGAGCAAGGCGTTCACCTCGCTGAGCAGCAGCTGGGCATTCTTGTGGATATTCCTGAGTTGGCCAAGCAGGTTGTCGGGCATCTTTCCGTTTTCCAAATGACTGGCACTCTTTGTCATCTTTGTCAGGATTTGCTCCAATGGCGAGATGATGAGCGTCAGCGGTGTGCGCAGGTCATGGCTGATGTTGGTGAAGAACTGCAGCTTCATCTCGGTGATTTGCTCCATCTTCTGCCGCTCCATCAGCTGATGCTGCTGTTCTGCGCGCTCCTGCTGTCGCTTGCGCATCCTTTGCCATATAAGGAACGCGATGGCGATGACAGTCAGTGCGTAGACGATGTACATGGGGGCAGAGCGATAGAACGGTGGTGCCACGCTGATGCGCAGTTCTCGCGGATGACTCATGGTGCCGTCCTCACGGCAGATACACAGCTGGAGTGTGTAGTCGCCTGGTGGCAGGGCGTGGAATGACACGTAGTTCTGGTCGGTGGTGGCCCAGTCGCTCATTTGTCCCAGTAGGCGGTAGGCGTAGCGTGTGCGCTGTACGCCCTCCAGACTGCCAGAGAAAAATTTCACAGTGAGGTAGGCAGCATCGTGGCTGAGCCTGACGATGCTGGTCTGCTCGTTGAGGAGGCTGTCGCCCACGGCTATCTCGCTGATGATAGCTCCCTCCCGCTCTCCTCCTTGAGGAAGCAGTTTCATCAGCTGGCGGGGATTGATGCTCATGTATCCCTCTGTGCCGCCTATGAGTATCTCGCCCTGTGGCGAGCAGGTCATGGCGTCACCATTGAAATAAAACTGTGGCATACCGACATTTGGAGTGAAGAATGAAGAGTGGAAAGTGAAGGTTCCGTCATGCCGGAACGTCTCCAGGCTAGTTTTGCCTGCCCGTAGCCGCTCAGGCAGGATGCCCGCCACGCTGCCGCTTGTGGTGCATAGCCAATAGGTGCCGTCGTGGTCGCGTGCCATCCCCTTGACGATGTCGCCGCTGCGGCGGAAGTAGTAGAGCGAGTCTTGCTTCATGTCGAAGACGGTGACTCCTTCGGGGTGGGTGAGCATCATCAGCGCCTGTTGCCTGTCTACCATCACGTCGGTAATCATCTGGCTCATCCACTGTTGCGTGCCCCTCCTGTTTCCGAAGGCCACGCTGCACTCGCCGTTGTTCAGGTTGTAGCTCCACAGTCCGTAGACGGAAGCTATATACATCGTGTCTGCGCCGTCGTAGTAGAGATTGTTGCCGTGGATGTCATCGCCGTCGCTCGTGGTGACGATGGTGACGTGGCTCTGCGCTCGTTCAGTCGCTGCCTTGAAAACGACGGTCTTCCCTATTGCTGACGAAGTCCAAATGTTTCCCCTGTTGTCGCAGGCCAGTGTCCACACCTCCGCGCAGGGAAAGTTTTCCGTGTTCCCCTCAGGGGAGGAAAGGCTGGGGCCGTATCTTTTCCACCGTCCTGCATCGGGCAGATGGTAGAGGCCCTGGTTGTAGGTGCCAGCCCATACGCCTCCCTGTCCGTCGCTGAGCAGTGCCATCACCGTGATGTTGGGCAGTTCCGTCTTCACGATGCTGCCGTCGGTCTTTTCTATATAGATGCCGTCGCCGTCGGTCCCCATCCAAAGGTTGCCTTTCGTGTCGTAGGCCATGGCGAGGATGTCGCCGCACTGGGAGGCGTGTGCCTGCATGATGTTGTTGGCATCGCTGGTGTAGGAAAGACCTGTTTTCATGTGGCCCACCCAGATGGTGCCGTCGCGGTCGGTGGCCAGACAGGTGGCGTTGTCCGATGCCAACGAGAGCAGCCCGTTGCGCTGATGCCTCATGCCCGTGATGTCGCCGGTATTCTTGTTATAGGCGAACAGTCCCTTGTGGTCGGTGGCAATCCAGATGTTGCCCCGTCCGTCATCCATCATGTCGCGGATAGCGTTGTTCCGTGAGGCTCCAGCCGGCTGTGGCAGCTTTACCATCTCCCTTACGCATCTTCCCCCCACGATATATCTGCAAACATGCTCCTCGCGGGTGCTGTACACCCATAGTGTGCCGTCGGCATCGGCCAGCAGACAGTGTTCTCCGACCGACTGCTGCATGACCTCCGGCAGCACCTCGCGTTGCAGCTCGCCTGTGCTGCTGACGAAGTGCCACACGCTATGGTCGGCGCTGATGTACAAACCATCCGACATTTCTGCCACCATGTTTGTCCATGTGCCGGGAACCGGCATTCCTGCATGGGAAGTTGCGGAGGAGGCTCTGTCCCAGCTCTTCACCTCCTTGGAGTGGCAGTCGTAGCGGAAGATGCCGTCCTCGGAGAGTACCCACAAGGCCCCCTTCGCGCCCACCTTCACTTTGTATTTGCCGTTGCAGCGTATGCCGAAGCTGCGCAGCAGTTCGGTGGCCGAGGCGCTGAACTGCGCTGTCTTGGTGTCGTAGAGATAGTAGTCGCCGCTTTCACATGCTATCCATATCCGTCCTTCGGCATCTTCTTCTATTGACAGTATCGCGTTGTTGAAGACCTCGTGCAGCTGTGGGTCGCTGCTCTCAGGAAACCTGGTCTTCACCTCATGGCCGTCGTAACGGTTCAGCCCTTGTGAGGTGCCAATCCACAGGTAGCCACGGCTGTCGGCCAGCAGCCTCGTCACCGAGTTGCTGCGCAGTCCGTCGCCGATACCTAGCGTCCGGAATGCCGTCTGGGCGGGCTGTGCTGCTGCTGCCATCTGGGCGATGCAGAGCACCAGCAGGATGAATGTTCTTCTCACGCGGCTTTGCTTTATACAGAGACATCGAGACCACAGTCTAGACGGAGATTCCCATGCCTTAGCGCATCATTATTACTGAAACTGCTGACCCCACCCCTGTGGCAGAGGGGCAGGGGTGGGGCCAGTATTGTTATCTCATTTTATTAACGCTTCATCAAATAGTGTGCTGCAAATTTACTAATAATATTTGAAATGCTAGCCTATTTCACGTACTTTTTTCCATTTCTGATGTATATACCGCGAACCGCCGGGGTCTTCAACCTGATTCCCATCAGATTATAGGCAGCACCGTCGTCGGCAGCACTGGCCACTGCCTCGCGGATGCCTGTGGTCTCCATGCTGAGGCAGTAGAGTCGGAAGTTGTCAATTTTGTAGCGTCCTGTGCAGTCCCACCAGTTGTCCTCGTAGTTGCGGTTCATGGCCACCTTGTTGTTGTCTGTGCGTACGCCCAGCTCCAGCACTTCGTCGCTGCCGATGGTCACCTCTACGGCCAGTGTCGACATGTTGCCCATGTCGCCCGATGCACCAGTGTCGTTGGTGTTCACCTCGTCATAGCCGGCAAAGGTGCGCGACTTCTCCTCGGGATGCAGCCGGTCCAGCTCGGCGGCGATGTAGTATTCTTCCTTTCCATAGTACTGCGCATGGTCGTTTGCCAGCAGCCGCTGTCCGGTCAGTCGCGAGCAGCCTCCGTCGTAGGTCACGTTCATGTCGACGGTTACCTTGTAGGTTCCGGCGGGCAGTCCGCTTACACGCTGGTAGAGGTAGGCGTCGGGCACAGGTGCCGAGAGCAGACAGTAGGAGTGTGCTCCGTCGGTGGTGTAGGCGTTGTCCTCGATGGCCGTCCAGCTGTTGATGCCGGCGTCGGTCAGCTCTTGGGCGCTGTGGCACTCCTTGCCCTCCACGCGCATCGTCCATCCGTAGGGTACGGTGTGTGCGGCATTGCCCACCGACTCGTCGTTGCCGTAGGTGTTCTCGAAGCTGGGGTTGGCCAGCAGGTTGGTGAGGTCGTCGCCGGCTTTGATGCCGCTGCCTATCATTGCCTCGGCCATCAGCGTTTCCATCTGCTCGATGACAGCCCCGACGGCGGCGGTCTCCAGTGCCGGGTAGTCCTGCTGGTAGTCGGTCCAGGTCGTGTTGTAGAGTGCCTTCAGCTGCTGACCGGCCTCGGTGGCGGCAGCTGTCGGGTCGGCGAGCACGGCTTCAGCCCGTTGCAGCACGGTGAAAAGGCGGGCATACTCCTTCACGCTCACTGCTGCCTGCTCAATCAGTGTCAGGATGGTGGTGGCGCAATCGTTCACATCGTCGAACTTTGCTCCGCTGTCGGCCAGCAGGGCTTCGCCTATGGCTTTCTCTTCTTCAAGTGCCTTGCGCAGGCTGCCTTCCATCTTCTGCTCCAGCAATTCGCTGGCCTGCGTCATGGCGTTCTTCAGGTTGTTGGCAGCCTCCTCCATGTCGGCCCCTATGTAGTAGAGCCGCAGGTTTCTGAAGCAGTTCCAGAATCCATTGGCCGAGCAGTCGAACTCCACCTTCAGCCGATGGTCGGTCACGGTGGCTTCCACCACATTATTATATAGTCCCAGCTCGAAGAACTTCACTGCCACGCCGGCATCGTTGGGCACCCAGTAGTCGTTGCCCTGGTAGCCCTCTTTGATGTCGGTCGGTCCGCAGGCAAACACGTTGTGGATGGTCACCTCGCTGTCGTTGAGGCGCACTTTCGAGTTCACCTTATAGGTGGGGCTGCCGTCGCCTGCGTTCCAGTCGCTCTCAGCCTGTCCCCAGTCCCACGAGCACCACTGGAATCCCTGCACTTCAAGGCGGTAGTTGCCGTTAGGCACGTTCTCCACCACCTGTTCAGCCTTCCAGTCGCACCACCAGCGTTCCATAATCTGCCTGCTGGTGTCGATGCTGAAGTCGTTGAGCGTGGCCGTCCATCCGCCCACACCGTCGAAATGGCCGTTCACCAGCAGGTCGGTCACGTCTGTGCCTGCAGCAATGACGGAGTTTTTGGCTTTGTCGTTCAGGTCGGCCAGCGTTGCCATCACCTCCTCCAGCTGGCCGTTGTCGAAGGCATAGTTCTCCAGCTTCGTTTCCAGCTCGTTCTCTTCTATAAAGTCCGCCAGGTCGTACATGGCATCCGATTCCCCCTTGGTCAGCGTTGTCAGGGCTTCCTGAAGCAGGTCAGCAAAGGCTGTGTATGCCTCGCGGTTCTTGACGGCCGTCTCGTAGTCGGCCTGGAAGGTGGTGAAGTGGGCCTCCTGTGCTTCTGTGTCACTGCCTGCCAGCAGCTCGTTTGCCTTGCTGACGTCGGCCTTGAGCTGTTCGAGGTATCCGTTGTAGATGGCAGCCTCGTCAATGATGCTTTGGCTGTTGGCGATGAGCGTGGCCAGCCGTTCGGCTACGGGCTTGTCGCCCAGGTACTCCAGCTTGAAGTCGAAGATGACGCACTGGCCCACGTTCGTTCCCTCGAACATGATGCCCACCTCGGCCTCGCCGCAGCGCGTCTCGAAGGTCACCTCGGCCAGTCCGCGCCACCAGCCGGTGTCGGGCAGCGGCTCGCGGAAGAGCTTGTCGCCCACCTTGGCATAGATATAGGCTCCCGTGACGGGGTCGCCATCCTCGCCAGTATGCCTTATCCAGATGCCGTAGTTGCTGAATTTGTATTTGCCGTCAGGCAGGTTGGCCACCTGCTGGTAGACCTTGTTGTCGCCAAAGGCTCCGCCGGCCCACGAGCCGAGCACCTTGTTGTCGTCGTAGAAGCCTTGAGGGTCTGATTCACCCATGCCGCAGAAGTTGGCGGGCACCATTGTCCATCCAGGCACGTCGTGGCCGTCGTTCACCCAGTTTTCGGTGAGGTCAGGGTTGCGCAGGTATCTCCAGGTGACGTCGACGGGGTTCTCTTCCGAAGCGTTCTCCATGCGGATGTTGAAGAGCACCTCCTCCACGCTGGCGATGGCTGCGTCATATTCATCCTGTCCTGCCGTCGGGTCGTTATACACGGCCAGGAGGGTGCCGACGTCGTAGCCGCCGTCCTGCAGCTCCGTCATCACGCGGTGCAGGGCCAGCCGGCTGTGGAATGCTCCGTAGTCGGCCTCGGCAATGATGCTCCAGTCTATGGCACCCTCGTCGGCCTTCAGCACGGGCATCAGCGTCTGCCGCTCGTAGGAGAGACCCATCCACATGTCCGGGTAGTCGGCCCAGGTGAAGTCGGCATCGGTCTTCGACGGACGGATGCGGTAGCTGCCATCGTCCTGACGCTCCACACACCAGGTTGTGTTGCTGTCGCTGGCTCCTCCGTCGCAACCTACATAGTCAAGGTCGGCATAGAGAAAGCCTCTGCTGCTCTCCATCGTCCACTCGTCGCCCAGCGTCGTGAAGGCGAATGCCGAGCCGTTGTCTTCGAGCGTTGCCAGCACGCCCGTGGCACCGACGAATTCCTCGGCGAAGAGATTGTAGAAGTAGTAACTCTGTCCGCTGGCGGGGGTACAGTCGGGAGGCAGGGGCTTGTCCCAATTCGCAGCGTGTACGTTCGTGACGGTTGCTATGAGCATAGCGACCAAGCAAAGCATTCTTGTACGTTTCATAACATGATTGATGATTAGTGAATAATTTGTTTTGGCCACAAAGTTACAGCTTTTTTCCTTCTGGCGTGCGGCATGATGTTTCCGATAGGCGAAAAAATGTCTCGTTGGCGGAAAAAATGCTGTTCCGGAAACATTTTTTCCCATTTCCCGCACATCGTTTCCCTTCTTTCTGAAATATTTGTGTTACCTTTGCAGCAGAATATAGCGTAAAAGGTAAAAACCGAAAAAGTAAAAAATATGAAGACCGTCCGACTAATTGTTTTATCATTTATCATTTATCATTTATCATTTAGCCACGCAGTGGCGCAGCCTTCCGCGATGGAGCTGGCAGCCGACATGTACCCGGGCTGGAACCTGGGCAACACGCTGGAGGCAGGTCCCTGCAGCTGGCTCAGCAATCCGCTCGACTGGGAGACGGGTTGGCAAGGCTCCAAGACCACTAAGCAGATTATCGACTTCGTCAAGGCCCAGGGTTTCCGCTCCGTGCGCATCCCCTGCTCGTGGTATATTCATTGCGACGCGAACTATAACATCGACACCAATTGGCTGGATCGTGTGCAGCAGATTGTGGACTACTGCATCGACGACAGTCTCTACGTGGTGCTCAACGACCACTACGACAACGGCTGGATAGAGCGCTCGTTTGCCGACCGTACCGAGCAGTCTGTCAGCAAGAACTGCTTCATCCTCGGCATGCTCTGGAAGCAGATTGCCAACCGTTTCCGCGACTACGACCATCACCTCCTCTTTGCCGGCATGAACGAGCCCGATGCCGCCGGCGACAACAGTAAGGACAAGGCCGGCGACATCGCCACCCTGATACGCTATGAGCAGACCTTCGTCAATGCTGTGCGCCAGACGGGAGGCAACAACGCCAGCCGCGTGCTCGTGGTGCAGTCGCCGTCGACAAGCATCGACCTGGCCACCGACTATGACATCATGCCGCAGGACGACGTCCCCAATGCCATGATGCTCGAGGTGCATTTCTATGCACCCTACAACTTCACCATGATGACCAAGGACGAGACATGGGGCTATCAGGCCTACTACTGGGGCTCCGGCAACCATGTCAGCGGCTCGAAACACAATGTCACCTGGGGGGAAGAGGCATACATGCAGAGCCAGATGCGGCAGATGCGCACGAAGTACACATCAAAGGGCATACCCGTCATCATGGGCGAGTTCGGTGCACTCTGGCGCACGATGCCCGAGGGCGAGCGTCAGGAAAAGCACGATGCCAGCATCTACTCATGGTACTACACCCTCTGCCGCTATGCTGTCTACAACGGCATCGTGCCCTTCGTCTGGGACACCAACGCCTGCCAGCGCCCCTCGATGGACGTGCTCAACCGCAAGACGCTGACCGTCTTCAACCAACAGGCGCTCGACGGCATTGTCAATGGCTGTGCCTCGGTCAAGTGGCCCGTCACTACCGGCATCCATCCCATCCCGTCGCTCACCACCGGCCACGTAGTCTACGACCTGCAGGGCCGCCGCATGGGCAGTTCCCCGTCCACCTCCCTCTCTGCGCAAAAGAAGAGAGGCATCTGCATTGTGAATGGGAAGAAGCGCTTCGTCGGGGAAAGGTAAGAAGGTGGAAAAATGAAAACTTAAACCATTTTATAAGCAAAGAAGATGAAGACCGTCCGACTGACTGTTTTATCATTTATCATTTAGCCACGCATAATACGATGAAGACTCTCCGACTGACTGTTTTATCATTTATCATTTATCATTTATCATTTAGCCACGCAGTGGCGCAGTCGTCATTTAGCCATGTAGTGGCGCAGCCTCTGCCCTCTGCCGACCAGCTGGCCTTGCAGGACATGGAGATGTATGCGTTCATCCACTATTCGCTGAACACCTACACCGACCAGGAGTGGGGCTACGGCAACGAAGACCTGCAGCTGTTCAACCCCTCCCGGCTCGACTGCCGGCAGTGGGCACGCACCTGCAAGCAGTCGGGCATGAAGGGCATCATCTTCACCGCCAAGCACCACTGCGGCTTCTGCATGTGGCCTAGTGCCTATACGGAGTACTCGGTGAAGAACACCCCCTGGAAGCAGGGCAAGGGCGACGTTGTCCGCGAGCTGGCCGACGCCTGCCGCGAAGAGGGGCTGAAGTTCGCCGTCTACCTCTCTCCCTGGGACAGGAATCATCCTGAGTATGGCCGCCCGGCCTACGTTGCCTACTTCCGCAACCAGCTGCGCGAGCTGCTGACGAACTACGGCGACATCTTCGAGGTGTGGTTCGACGGCGCCAATGGCGGCAACGGCTGGTATGGAGGAGCCGACGAGACGCGCACCATCGACCGCCTTACCTACTACCAGTGGGGCGACACCTACGAGATGATACGCAAGCTGCAGCCCCACTGCATCATCTGGAACGACGGTGCCGACCGTCGGGGTGACCTGCGCTGGGTGGGCACCGAGGCCGGCAACGTAGGCGAGACCAACTGGAGCATGCTCCACAGCAAAGGCGAGGTGACATGGCCCATGCTGCACTATGGCGTGGAGGACGGCGACGTGTGGTGCCCCGGCGAGACGAACACCTCCATCCGCCCCGGCTGGTTCTATCACGACAGCGAGAACGGCCACGTGAAGAGCCTCTCGAAGCTCATGGAGACCTACTACAAGTCTGTGGGGCGCAACAGCACGCTGCTGCTCAACTTCCCCATCGACCGCGACGGCCGCATCCATGCCGAGGACAGCATCCGTGGCGCCGCCTTCTTCCAGATGGTGCGCCAGATTTTCGACCATCCGCTGCAAGGACAACGTTCGTCGGTGAGAGCTGAAAGACAGGAATACATCTCCTTTCCCCGTCCCACAGCCTTCAACCGCCTGCTCCTGAGCGAGGACATCCGGCAGGGCCAGCGCGTCAGGAAGTTCAAGGTAGAGGCCCTCGTCGACGGGGCCTGGACAGCGCTGCACGACATCATCTCCGAGGAGCCTGCCCGCAGCATGACCACCATCGGCCGCAAGCGCATTCTCTGCTTCCCTGTCACCGTGGCCAGCCAGCTTCGCGTGACCGTCCTCGACGCTAAGGCAGAACCCGTCATCACGGCCATGAATGCCTATCTGGCTCCCGACATCGACGCCGACAAGCCCGAGAACGGCGAACGACTGTCGTCCAACTACAATATCTTCTTCCCCGGCTCGGGCAGTCCTGTGCAGTCGATGTATATCGGCCTGGGCAAGGAGATGACTGTCAGCCAGTTCCGCTTCCTCCCAGCGCAACACACCCGTGAGGGCATGCCGCTCGACTACTTCCTCAGCATCTCCGCCGACAACGGGCAGACATGGACGCTGCTGTCCAAGGGCGAGTTCTCGAACATCGTCAACAACCCCATCTGGCAGACTGTCAAATGCACCCCCGCCACAGGCAGCCTGCTGAAGCTCGACTGCACCCGCATCACCTCCGGCAACCGCATCTTCTATGCCGACTTGGAGGTGAAGTAACTCCTTGCTAAACACAAAGGACGATTCATCCTTCACTTGCGTGATAACCTCCTCGAAAACGACTCTAACCGACTATCAATGCGTTAGCACCGGATGTTGCACACATGTCGCAAAAACGGAAATAACCATTGATAATCAACATGTTACAAAATCACTACAAAGGTACAGATTTCTCCTCAAACAACCAAAAGAAAACACAGAAAAAATCACAAACCTGATGCAAAATTTAACATGCCCTAAGGCATTCTATGCTTTTTTTGGGGCAATGATATAGCAGTTGACCCAGGAATTCTTCTCCGGCGGTAGCCACTCCCCTCCTCTCAAGGGGAGGGGCAGGGGTGGGGTGTGTAACTTTTTCCGCCGAGAAGAACAAACGATAAAAGATTCGCTGAAGGATATTAGAGACCCCACCCCTACCCCGGCTTCGCCCCACCGTCGCTTCGCTCCCCAATTGCTCCCTCCTCGCAATTGCCTTGAGGGGAGGGGAAAGGCTACGGGTAGGCGACCGCAGGTCGGGAATGTGCCATCCGGAAAAACAAATTCAGGTCAACTGCTATATTATAATCATGATTTTTGGCGCTACAGGCGCTACATTGACACCTAACAAACTGGATTGCAGCCCGTTGTCTGTAGCTACAGGGCTGTTTTTGGTGCTACCATTGTAGCTACAGGGGCGCGCCCGTCGCTTTTGAAAGTCCCAAGCCTTGGGACGAAAAAATGGCGTGCGTATTTTTCCAAAAGGCGTGCGTATTTTTCCAAAAGGCGTGCGTATTTTTCCAAACGGCGTGCGTATTTTCCAAAATGGCGGCAGCATTCCCCCAAGCGGCGTTCATATTTTTATAAACGGCGTTCGCATTTTTTCCAAGCGGCGGCAGTCTATGCCTGTAGCTACAAGAGTAGCTCCTTTTAGAGACTTGTAGCTACAAGCAAAAATCTGCAAGTCAGAATATTAGATACCAAAGTAGCGCCTGTAGCGCTATTTTTTCTCACGCGCGCATAATACGCGCGCGCGAAAGAAATCAGACTGTTCATCTTTCGGGATTCCCCGATTAGCCTGCATACGGGGCATCTCAAGCCCAAAGGGGCAGACCTCGTGCCTGTCCGCAAATGGAAAAAGTGGCTTCTTCATATTACGGACAGGCACAAGGCCTGAACTTACAGAATGCGGTTTCGCAACAACCGATATTCAAGTTACAGCGGCATGTCGGGGCGCATCACGTCGTGGCACTTCACCGCATACTGCTTGGACAGGCTGTATGGGACAGTGGCACGGATGTCCTCCACGCTCGATGCGAAGCTGACGGTGTATTTGCCGGGAGCCGTCTCCCAGG
>JAILFU010000123.1 GCA_024697405.1 Prevotella sp. | reverse complement strand
ACAGATTTTGTCTAATTTTGCATTCATAACGGTTTCTGTTAATTCGTTGTGTTTATTGTACTTTTAGCCAATACAAAGATACAACAAATTTTCGAGAAACCGCTATTTTATTGGGCTTTTCTAAAGGTGGGAAACTTTAGTCAATAAGCTCTCAGAGGATGGTCACGTCTATTCACCAAATTGTGCATTGCCGACGTTTTATTTAGGCAATAATATAGCAGTTGACCCGGGACGTCTCCGGCGGTAGCCGCTCCCCTCCCCTACACAGGGGAGGGGAAAGGCTACGGGTAGGCGACCGCAGGTCGGGCGCTCGACCTCTGGTCGCTTGCTACCAAAGGGACGCAAGAATGCGCCATGCGGAAAAGTAAATTTAGGTCAACTGCTATATTGTTGCCTTTATTTAATGTCTGACAAAGAATGTTCGCGGAAACGAAAAAAGGCTGGGAACCAGCCTTTTGGAAGCGGAGAGAGCGAGATTCGAACTCGCGAACCAGTTTTGCCGGTCACACGCTTTCCAGGCGTGCCTCTTCAGCCACTCGAGCATCTCTCCATTTTTTACTGAGCGGAATACGGGACTCGAACCCGCGACCCTCGGCTTGGGAAGCCAATGCTCTACCAACTGAGCTAATTCCGCCTGCTGCTAAAATGACAAAGGGGATTCCCCCCCTTTCGGACTTTTTGAGCCGATACCCGGACTCGAACCGGGGACCCACGCATTACGAATGCGTTGCTCTACCAACTGAGCCATATCGGCAATCCCTGTCTTTTGTACACCCGCAGGGGCTCGAACCCTGGACACCCTGATTAAGAGTCAGGTGCTCTACCAACTGAGCTACGGGTGCATCCTTTTCAATTTGCGGCTGCAAAGGTACTCATTTTTTTTGTTATGCGCAAATTTTGAACCTTCTTTTTTTTGTATGCCTCTCTTTTTTTCATTACGACAGCATCAGCCATCCAGTTTGACACAGTATTCACCCAGTATTTTCAAATCGCGGGTAAGGGGTATGATGGCATCGACGGACTGGCGGTAGCGCGTCAGGTCGCTGTAGGTGACGTCCACATAGAACAGGTATTCCCATTCGCGGCCGATGATGGGCAGCGATTGTATTTTCGTCAGGTTGATTTTGTAGAACGACAAGATGGCCAGCACGGCGGAAAGGGAACCTTCCTCATGGGGAAGGGCAAAGACGATGCTCGACTTGTTGGTTTCTACGAGCGGGCGCAGCATGTCGGCTTTTTGCGGCATGGAGCAGACGAGGAAGCGGGTGTAGTTGTGCTTGTTGTCTTCAATACCGTCTTCCAGGACTTTCAGCCCGTAGAGACGGGCGGCTTCTGCATGGCAGATGGCAGCCCAGCCCCGGTGGTTTCCCTCGGCTATCATCTTGGCAGCTCCTGCAGTGTCGGCTGCCTCCACCACTCGCAGCTGCGGGTGTGCTGCCAGATAATGGCGTGTCTGCATCAGTGCCACAGGATGGGAGTGCACCTCGGTGATGGTTTCCCAAGAGTCTTCCGGCAGACAGCAGATGCTGTGGGTGATATGCAGTTTATGCTCACCTACGACGGTGGTGCCGCTGTCGCGCAACAGCTCGTAGTTGTGGAGCAGGCTGCCTGCGATGGTGTTCTCGATGGCGGCCATGGCAATGACGGTGGGGTCACGCCGTACATGGCCGAACACCTGTTCGAACGTCTGGCAACAGATGAGCTGCAGCTGTTCGCCGTTGAAATACTGATGGGCCGCAATGTCGTGGAACGACCCTATCTCTCCCTGTATAGCTATTCTCTTCATAGTTGGTGATAATGTTTCATGGGATGGTGGAGTTGCGTAGGAATTCTTGCCAGTGACCTTCGTAGCCGTTGAACACATTAAGGTCGCACTCGGGGTAGATGCCCTGCACACGACCATCGCCAGAGAGTTGCCAGATATCGAGATGGATGTCGGGCTTGTACTCCCCGTAGCGGGCTATCCAGAAATGGTAGTCACGTTTCAGGTCGGGAGCCAATGGCAGATATAGGTTGGCAAAACGCTGATTGATGTATAGCAAAGGGCGGCAGCCGACATGCTGTTCAACGATGTTCAGCCAGCGGCGGATGGCGTCGAACATCGGCAACGGCCCGCCCATCTCTTCTATCTGCCGGTCGCCTGGCTCGATATCGAGCATAGGGGGCAGGTCGCCAGGGCGGAAGCGGGTGTTCACAAGGAAATGGCGGGCCTGCTCCTCAGGCGAGGTGCGGGTGGAGAAGAAATGATAGGCACCTACGGGCACCCCCTGCTTGCGGACAGCCAGGTCGTCAGCTCCGTAATATTTGTTCTCGATAGTAACCCCCTCTGTACTTTTGATATAGACGAATGAAACTGGATAGTCGACCGTGTCGTGGACACGCTCCTGACTAATGCGGCTACCCAAATGCCATACCCGCAACCGGTTCCAGGCGATGGGGAAGTGCCGTCGGCCTCTCTCATGCTGGTAGCGGGAGATGTCTATGCCATAGATGCGCTGGCTGTGATAGCCCATACGCTCGCCCTTGAACTGGTCGCGCTGCCAGGCACCGACTTTCAGATGGTCGGAGCCGATGCTCAGGCCGAAGCCCTCACGCTGGTCGTGCTCCCAGCAGCCCTCGAAGTAGGTACCGTCGGACGAGCAGTAGAAGCCATGTCCCCATGCTTCAGCCTGGCGGTTCATCTGTCCGGCATAGAAGCCGGTGCTGTCAATACGTACACCGCTGACCAGCGTATCGGCCTGAAGGTATCCGATGACGACGCGGCGCTGTCTGTCACGAATCAACGCTTTCCCTCGGTGGGGCGACAGCGTGGAAACGAGTGAAAGCCGGCCTTGTGGCAAATAGACTGCCATGGAAGAGTCGCCATGTTCTGCATAGCGCACCACCATGTCGAAGCCTTCGTCACGTGGGTCGTGCCGCTCCAGGTAGTATTTTATCTCTGCTGATTTGAGCGTTGAGATTTGGGGGGTGAAAGTGGAGTGCTGAGATTTGAGAATTGAGAGCTGGGCGTTGGAATCTGTCGACAAATCTTTGGCTGCATAAGAGGAAGTGCCAGCTTCATCACGGCAACTGCACAGCGCAATGGCCATTATTAATATGGTATATGGAATTCTCAAAGCTCAATTCTCGTATCTCACCCCTCCCTGTTCTCGTCCCAGAAGAGGAGAGCCTTGATAAATGTCTCGTTAGGATTGTGCTGGAACTTCCTTCCCCGGAAGGCTACGATAGTCATATAGACCATATACACAAGCATGCAGAGCATGAAGCCCGTAGCGTAGGCCTCCCATGTGGCACCCTTGACAAAGAGGCTGAAAGCAGCCACCGTGAGCAGGAAGACGGAGCCGAAGACGAGCAGGCCACGGCTGCGCCATGTGTCCTTGAAATCCTCAAACTTCTGTTTCTTCTCCAGATAGTCCTCAAAGGCTTCCTCCGTGGTGCCGTAGTTCTCGATGTGTGGCAGGGTGGGGTCATCCTTGAAGTCGCTGCGGATGTCCCAGATGCGACTCTGCAGCGACTCAAGGTTGACGTTTTCGATGTATGACCGGTCTATTTGAAACATATTAGCAAAGCTTGCGTGAGCCGTCGCCAATGACCACGTCGTAGACCTTCGGCTCATGACCGTACTTGGCTGCGAACTTCTGCTTGGCGTCGGCAATGAACTTGTCGTAAAGCTCGTTCTTCACCAGGTTGATGGTGCATCCGCCAAAGCCACCGCCCATGATGCGGCTTCCGGTGACGCCGTTCTCCTTGGCAATATCGTTCAGGTAGTCCAGCTCCTCACAGCTCACCTCATACTCCTTCGACAGGCCGTAGTGGGTCTCGTACATCTTCTTGCCTACGGTCTCATAGTCGCCTGCAAGCAGGGCGTCGCAGACTGCCAGCACGCGGTCTTTCTCGCCCAGCACGAAGTGTGCCCGGGTGTAGTCTTCCTCGCCCACCTCGGCCCGGACTTCCTCCAGCTGCTCCCATGTGCAGTCGCGCAGGGTCTCAAACTTGCCTTCGGGATGCTTGGCGGCGATGTGCTTCACCACGTTCTCACAAGAGTTGCGACGGTCGTTGTAGGGCGAACCGGCCAGCTCATGCTTCACCACGCTGTCGAGCAGCACCAGGCGATAGCCTTCGGGCTTGAAGGGGAAATATTCGAACTCACGAGAGCGGCAGTCGAGGCGCATCAGGCAGCCTGCCTTGCCGAAGACGCTGGCAAACTGGTCCATGATGCCGCAGTTCACACCGCAGTAGTTGTGCTCGGTAGCCTGTCCGGCCAGCACCATATCCCACTTCTCCACCTTGTTCTCGCCGAAGATGTCGTTCAGGCCACAGGCGAAGCAGCTCTCCATAGCGGCACTAGAAGACATGCCGGCACCGAGGGGCACGTCGCCAGCGAAAGCAATGTTGAAGCCCTTCACAGGAACGCCCAGCTTCTGCATTTCCTTAGAGATACCATAGATATAGCGGGCCCAGGAGGCACGGGGGCCAGCGGGGTCGTTGAGGTGGAAGTCCACACGATCCTTCAGGTCGATGGCATAGGCCATCACGGTGTCTTCCGTACCGTTGGCACGCATCTCGGCCATGATGCCCTTGTCCACTGCGCCGGGGAATACGAAACCACCGTTATAGTCGGTGTGCTCGCCAATCAGGTTAATACGTCCGGGAGAATGGTATACATTTCCTGTTTTACCATCGAAATGTTTAATAAATCTGCTCCTTACGAATTCAATGTCCATAATGTAAATAGTTTTAGAGGGTTAATAATTAGTCCACTTTAATATCTTTGTTCACGTTTTTACTGCCAACGACAGCGTAGAACAGGATATATGCCAGCATGGCGATGACGAGCCAGTAGGAGGCGATGGGGCCGGCGCTCTTGGCAATAGCTTCCTGAATGAGCGGCATGATACCACCACCTACGACCATGGTCATGAAGATGCCACTGGCAGCCTCGGTGTACTTGCCCAGCCCTTCGACGGAGAGGTTGAAGATGCCACCCCACATGATTGAGGTGCAAAGGCCACAGAGGGCGATGAAGATAGCTTTTACGGGAATGTCGTGACCCTTGAATGCGAATGATACGCTCTCGGGCAGGAAGATGGCGATGAGCAACAGGCCGATGGCCACGCTCGACACGACGGTGAGCTGCAACGACGTGGACACCTTACCAGAGATGGCACTACTGGTGGCACGTCCCACGAGCATCATAATCCAGTAGCTGGCAGCCAGTGTGCCGCCGATGGCGGCAGAACCCTCAAAGTTCAGGTCGGTG
Source organism: Prevotella sp. (assembly GCA_024697405.1). Classification (GTDB taxonomy): domain Bacteria; phylum Bacteroidota; class Bacteroidia; order Bacteroidales; family Bacteroidaceae; genus Prevotella. The sequence goes on along the minus strand of JAILFU010000123.1, from coordinate 5,323 downwards.
ATGTAGAAGTTCAGCTCCATGGGGATGCCAATCTCTACGCCCACATAGAAGAAGATGGCGATGACACCCAGCAGGCAGTGACGGAATGCCAGCGGGCTGCGCTCGTACTTTGGCTGCTCCTTGCCCAATGTAGGCTCAGGAATGTCCACGCGGCTGATAATGAAGAAAGAAATGGCGAACACGGCCATGCCGATGAACAGCAAGGGAGCCACATTGCTCATGCTCGTATCTGCGGTCACGGTACCTACCAGCAGACCTGTCAGCAGCGGAGTGAGCGTAGCGGTGAGCGAGTTCATCGTGCCGCCAATCTGGATGTACTGGTTGCCCTTATTGCCACCGCCTCCCAGGATGTTCAGCATGGGGTTCACCACCGTGTTGAGCATGCAGACGCAGAAGCCACAGATGAAAGCACCCAGCAGGTAGATAATCAGGTTGAGAGCCACGGGGATGCCGTCGTAGGTGAAGACATAGGTGGCGTCGCCTGCAATGCTCGACAGGTACTGAAGAGCCAGGCCGACAATGCCTACGATAAGGGCGATGAGGGCGGTCTTCTTGTATCCGTACTTTATCAGCATCTTACCGGCAGGAATACCCATGAACAGATAGGCAGCGAAGTTCATCAAGTTACCCCACGCCTTGGCAAAGGGATAGGTGAAGCCCCAAATGTTGCCAAAGGGAGCACCCATATTCGTTACGAAGCTGATCATCGCGAAGATGAAACACATCGTGATAATAGCAATCAGCTTGCTGTTGTTCTTTTCTTGTGTCATAGCTTTATTTATAAATAATGTTATTCTGCGATACCGAACTTATAAATCGTCTTCTGCTTGTAGCGGTGGTGCGGGTTGAGCACGACGCTGGGGAAATAGGGACGGTTGGGGCTGTCGGGGAAGTGCTGGCACTCCAGGCAGAGGGCTGAGCGGCGTGGGAAGGTGGCGCCGTTGGCTCCCTTATAGTCGCCGGTCAGGTAGTTGCCGGTGTAGAGCTGCACACCCGGCTCAGTGGTATAGCACTCCAGCGTGCGGCCGCTCTTCGGGTCGGTCACGCGTGCGGCGAAGCTCAGCTCGCCTTCTTCGCGCTTGTTCAGCACATAGTTATGGTCATAGCCGTTGCCGAACTTTATCTGTTCGTCGTCGGCATCGATGTCCTTGCCAATGGCCTTTGGCGTACGGAAGTCGAAAGGCGTGCCTGCCACCTTCAGAATCTCGCCCGTGGGGATGGCCGTCTCGTCGGTCGGGATATAGAAGTCGGCGTTGATTTCCAGTATCTGGTCGTCGATGGTCGGCGTGGGATCGGCCGTGCCTGTCAGCGAGAAGAATGCATGGTGGGTAAGGTTGATGATGGTCTTCTTGTTGGTCGATGCCATGTACTCGATAATCAGCTCGTTGTCATCGCTCCAGGTGAACTCCACAGTGACATCCACCTCGCCGGTGAAGCCTTCCTCGCCATAGCTGGAGATGCGGTGCAGGGCCAGCGAGCGGGGACCCATCTGGCGGGCATCCCATACTTTGGAATGGAAACCGGTGGGACCGCCATGCAGATGGTTCACGCCATTGTTGACGGCCAGCTGATAGTCCTTGCCGTTCAGTGTGAACTGCCCGTGGCAGATGCGGTTGCCAAACCGTCCGATGAGCGTGGAGAGGAATGGCTCGGGAGCATTGACGAGCGATTGGATGCTGTCGTATCCCTGAATGACATTGCCCACTATGCCCTCTTTGTCGGGCACCATAATGGAGCAGACAGCTCCACCGTAGTTGCTGATTGCCACCTCAAAACCTTTGCGGTTGCGCAGGATGTAGAGGTCAGTTTTCTTACCGTTAATAGTGGTCTGGAAGTCTTCGCGCTTCAAACCACAGAGATTCGCATTTTCTGTTACGTTTGCCATAATACTTATGTTTTGGTAAAATCTAGTTGCAAAAATACAACAAAAAGCCGACATGCGCAAGCATATCGGCAAAAAATGTTTGTTAAAGATAACTAAATAGTCTGTCAGGAGTGTGTCTTGAGGTATTCTGCCACCACATAATTGCTTCCTCCCACAAAGATGAAATCGTCTGTCTGTGCCCCATCCATGGCGGCGTCGCAGGCTTCTTTCACCGTGGGATAGCAGTCGCCTTCCAGGCCGAACTGACCGCCGAAGATTTTCAGCGATGTCTCAGGGAAAGCACGTTTCGACTGGGCTTTTGTCCAGAAATAGCGTGCTTTCTTAGGCAGCAGCTGCATAACTGCATAAATGTCTTTGTCTTCCATCATGCCGAAGACGACACGCATCTCATGACATTTTCTCCGTTCCTTTTCAAGCTCTTTTCCAAGGTATTCCCAAGCTCCCAGATTGTGACCCGTGTCACAGACCACGGTAGGCTTTTCACTCACCTTCTGCCATCGTCCCATCAGTCCGGTCAGGCGTGTTACATTCATGAAAGCCGCATTCAGCTCTTTCGCGATGTTCTGCAAGTTCCGTGGGTTCTCACAGCTGCAGATGTAACCCAGGTTCATCAGTACGACGAGCGCATGAGCCACCGTGTTCATGTTCTTCACCTGGAAAGCTCCTGTCAGTTCGCAGGTGTACGTCATGCCGTAGACACTCTTGTAGCGCTGTCCCCGGTCGCCGGGTTTCGGCTCCACGAGCGTGGTGATGACATTGTCTTCGGCAAAGACGAGCTTCGCCCCCGTCACCTTTCCTATGGCTTCGAACACCGGCCGTGTCTCGGGTGTTGCCTCGCCGATGATGGTCGTCACGTCCTTCTTCATGATGCCCGCCTTCTCCGTTGCTATCTCCACCAGGGTGGATCCCAGCAGCTGCGTATGGTCGGACGACACATTAGTAATAATACTGAAAATCGGCGTGATGATGTTCGTGGAGTCAAGCCGGCCGCCCAGCCCAACCTCTACGACAGCGATGTCTACGTCCTGCTCTGCGAAATACTTGAAAGCCATAGCCGTGGCTATTTCAAAGAACGACGGCTTCAGCGAGTCCAGGAACATCCGCTCATTCTCGACGAAACGCACCACATAGTCTTCAGGAACCGGCTCTCCGTTCACGCGGATACGCTCCCTGAAGTCAAGAAGATGAGGCGAGGTGTAGAGTCCTACCCTGTATCCAAGTACCGTCAGCTGCGCGGCAAGCATGTGCGACACCGACCCCTTGCCGTTTGTTCCTGCCACATGGATGGAGCGGAACTTCCTGTGCGGATGGCCGAAGTGTTCGTCCAGCTGCAGCATGTTATCCAGCCCTGGCTTGTAGCCCGCAGTTCCCTGCCGCTCGTAGTTTGCCGTCTGGGCAAACAGATAGTCAACAACCTCCGGGTACGTCATGAAAAGTAGTTCTTAAAACGGTTGAAGATGCTGTCTTTCGTTTGGCTGTCACCCTTGAAGTTGTCGCTGTCCTTGAAGCTCTCCAAGGCTTTACGCTCCTCTCTCGAAAGTGTCTTGGGCACATACACGCTGATGTTTACCACCAGGTCTCCCCTACCCGACCCATAGCCTTGCACGGCAGGCAAGCCCTTTCCTCTGAGGCGCATGGTCTTTCCCGGCTGTGTGCCGCTGTCTATTTTCACCTTGAGCGTCTTTCCGTCTATGGTGGGAATGTCGGCCTCGCCTCCGAGTGCTGCCGTGGGGAAGTCGAGCAGCAGACTGTATATCAAGTCATTGCCGTCTCTGACGAATGTCTCGTGTTCCACCTCTTCTATAAACACCTGGATGTCGCCGTTGACGCCTCCGTGTTCTCCGGCATTGCCCTTGCCCGGGACGCTGACCACCATGCCGTCGGCCACGCCGGCGGGGATGTTGATTTCCACCACTTCCTCGCCCTTGATGATGCCCGTTCCGCCGCATTTATGACATTTGTTCTTGATGACCTGTCCCTCTCCCTGACAAGTGGGGCACACGCCTTGGGTCTGCATCATGCCGAAGATGCTCTGCGTGGTGTGGGTGATGATGCCCGAGCCGTGGCAGGTGGGGCAGGTCTCCCTGCTGCTGCCGTCTTCGGCACCAGTGCCGTGGCAGTGGGTGCAGGTGACATCCTTGCGCACCTTGAACTTCTTAGTCACGCCCTGGTTGACCTCCTCCAACGTCAGCTTCACCTTCAGGCGCAGGTCGCTCCCCCGGTAATGCTGGGTCTGCGCGGAGCGTCGTCCGAATCCGCCAAAGCCGTGGCCGCCGAAGATATCGCCGAACATCGAGAAGATGTCGTCCATGTTCATCGACGTGCCTCCGAAGCCGTCGAAGCCGCCACCGCCAAACGGTCCGTTGAAACCGAACTGGTCGTACTGCTGGCGCTTCTGCGGGTCGTGGAGCACATTGTAGGCTTCGGCAGCCTCCTTGAACTTCTCCTCAGCCTCTTTGTCCCCCGGATTGCGGTCGGGGTGATATTTGATGGCTATCTGCCGGTAGGCCTTCTTAATCTCGTCTTCCGAAGCCGTCTTCGAGATGCCCAGCACCTCATAATAGTCTCTCTTATTCATCTGCCTAAGAACCTACGGCCACCTTGGCGTGGCGGATTACTTTATCGTTCAGCATATAGCCCGTTGTCATACAGTCTATTACCTTTCCCTTCTTCTCATCTCCCATGCCAGGCACCATGGCCACGGCTTCGTGCACGTCGGTGTCGAAGTCGGCGTCTTCCGTGACAATTTTCTTCACGCCCATTCCTTCCAGGGTCTTCATCATCTTGTGATAGATAATCTCCATGCCCTCGCGCAGCACCTGCGGGTCGTCGGTCTTCTCTCCGTTGGCCATGGCGCGCTCCATGTCGTCAATAACAGGAAGCAGTGCTACGATGGTCTTCTCGCCACCGTTCAGAATCAGCTCAGCACGCTCTTTCAGCGTACGCTTGCGGTAGTTGTCGAACTCTGCCACCTGCCTCAGGTATTTGTCCTTCAGCGAGGCAATCTCCTCAAGAGCCACGTCGAGCGGGTCTCGCTCCTCTTCTCTCGCCGTCTCAGCCTCATTCGTCCCGCCGTCTTGAGTGTCCTCCGGCTGTGTGGCTCCTTCCTCTGCGGGAACATCCTGCTGTTCCTCGTCGTCAATATGAATGTCCTGTTCCATCATTGCAGTATTTTTTTTGTTAATTTCCTTTTTTTGAGTACCCAGCAAAAAACGTGCCGTTTTCACATCTTCTGCCATTTCGTCGGTTGCAGTCACACAGCCATTGAAATGGCTGGTGACTTTGCAGCCGACGAGTTTGCACTATATCCACGGGACGATTAAGTATCTCTTCCAATTCACAAATCATTGCGGCATGTTTCAGAAGACTGATACCTCCCTCGTCGAATTGAACGAGGATATCCACATCACTAATCGGTGTCTCCTCGCCACGGGCATA
>JAILFU010000118.1 GCA_024697405.1 Prevotella sp. | reverse complement strand
CTGCCCGTGGCCAGCGCCCTCTGGATTCCGCAGCCCACCTTCGAGATTGGCGCTGCAGCCTGGATCCTCGCCGGCGGCACACACCACTCAGCCTTCTCCTACGACATCAACGAGGAGTACTGGGAGGACTTCGCAGAGATGCTCGGCATTGAGTACGTGAAGATTAACAAGCAGACCAACATCGCCGACTTCAAGCAGACCCTCCGCAACAACGAGGTCTACTTCATGCTGAACAAGGCGCTGAAGTAAATCTACGGATTAAACGAATTGAACGAATCTGTTTTCCACCGCTCGGCCCAACAAAGGCGATAGCCGACTAAAAGGACGGACTGAACAGATTCATTAAAAAAAGGAGCGAACCCGCACAAGGTTTCGCTTCTTTTTTCGTCTTATTGTCGGGAGCCTGAGACAAGACTCTTCTGACGGAAATAGTGTAAAAGAAATTCTTTTGAAGTATATATCGGCAATTGGCAGAATTCCAGGAAATCACGTTTGTTGTTAGTAATAATCATTTCACATCCGCCTTCTACGGCACATCTGTATTGCAACAAGTCTTCATAGTCTTTTACTGGGTGGTAGGCAAGGGCTTCATCAAGCTGAGTGCTGTCTGTAGGAAGAACGTTGACTCCCTCGCGCATATCCTTTATCAACGACCATAACTCTTCCTTTGGATAATGTCGAAGAATATACCCCATATTCGCGTATGACAGATATGACGCACACAACTCCACTTCGCCGCGTTCGCCAAGTTCCATAATGGCCTTAGCATAAACAAATTCATCACGCACCTCGCCATAGTCAAGCAAGATGTTGGTGTCGAGAAATGCTTTCATCATAACCCTAAAATATGCCGCGTGCGTTCATCATTCAAGTCAACCATGCTGGCAGCCTTCCTACGTTTCTCAAAAAGCTGTTCTATCCGTGGGGAGAAAGTCATGCCGCTAAGCTTTTCCGAAAGGAAAGCATCTTCTTCCTCCAATGAGGCCTCGTCCTCTTCTGTCTTCACAACATCCACACCAGGCAGGGAATCAACAAGATAGAGCACAAGAGCCATCTTCTCCTCCCGTCCCATTTCATTGAGCAAGCCGAGATAGGGTGCTATGGGAGTGTCCGCTATGTTTACAATAGTACTCATTACTTCTATGTTTATTAATCGTGTTGCAAAAGTACGAATAATAAACGATATAAGCAAACTTTTCGGCTATTTTTCTTTGAGTCTTTCTTTATCTGCCTTGCTATACCACTAACCAACAAGAATCAGCCCGATTTCTCCACGCGTCGGTCTGAGACCTCCTGCGGCACGTCAACGGGAATGTGTGTTCAGATGAGCAAATAATCTACAACCCCAGCACAGGACATTACTATCAAAGCCCTGTCTATGTCATGGATATGCTATACGAAGAGCTAAACGTAGCATAGTTGAGTATTGAGGCCAATAATCCTTGTTTCCTGCCCGATTCGCTAAGTATTCTATTTGCTGTACCCACTCCTCGTGAAGAATCGTTTGAGCGGGCATACGTTCTGGGGTACACAAATTGGACACCCAACTTCCCTTTCTCACGCGTGCGCGCATAACGCGCGCGAAAAAAACGAGCTACAGGAGCTACTTTGACATCAAACACGCTGAACGGCAAGTAATTGCCTGTAGCTACACCACTCTTTTTGGAGCTACCAAAGTAGCTACAGGCAGAGAGAAACGATGAGTGGGAAATACGAACGCCGTTTGAAAAAATACTGCCGCCGTTTGGGAAAATACGAACGCCGTTTGAAAAAATACTGCCGCCGTTTGGGAAAATACGAACGCCGTTTGAAAAAAACGAACGCCGTTTGGGGAAATACGAACGCCGTTTGAAACTGTAGCTACAAATGTAGCGCCAAAAAGAACGGTGTTGCTACAAGCAATATTTTGATAACCTGAATGTTAGTTATCGAAGTAGCTCATGTAGCGCGTTTTCTCGCGTACATTTACGCGCGCGCATATAAATCCACTTATAAAAATTCCGCCAATAAAGAGAAACGCAGAAAAACAACGCGCAGCCACTCCCTTCCCCTACAATGAGGGATGACCTGCCGTCCATCACCACCGCTACACGGTAGTATCCAAACAAATAAAAAAACGGAGGGAACGAGGAAAGGGCACCCTGCAAGAAAGCATATTCCTCATCCTGAATTATTGACGACGAATAAATCAGGTTAAAAAGAATCAACTTGCGTAAATTATAATGAAATGTTTGGCTATTTAGAGAAAAAAAGCTAACTTTGCAGTCAAAACCCCAAAACTAAAGAAAATGATGACCGCAAAGCAAACCATTGAGGCTGGAAAAGCCATCCTCGGAATCGAATTCGGTTCCACACGTATCAAGGCCGTACTCATCGACCAGAACAACAAACCCATTGCACAAGGCTCGCACGAGTGGGAGAACCAGCTCGTCGACGGTCTGTGGACCTACAGCATCGAAGCCATCTGGTACGGTCTGCAGGACTGCTATGCCGACCTGCGCAAGGACGTGCTGAAACAGTATGACTGTGAGATTGAATCGCTGGCCGCCATCGGCTTCTCAGCCATGATGCACGGCTACATGGCCTTCAACGAGAAGCAGGAGATTCTCGTCCCCTTCCGCACCTGGCGCAACACCAACACGGGCAAGGCTGCCGCTGAGCTCTCGGCACTCTTCAACTACAACATTCCCCTCCGTTGGAGCATCAGCCATCTTTATGAGTGCATCCTCGAGGACAACGACCACGTGAAGGACATCAAGTTCCTCACCACCCTTGCTGGCTATGTGCACTGGCAGGTGACGGGCGAGTTCGTGCTGGGCGTGGGCGATGCCTCGGGCATGATTCCCGTCGACCCCGCCACGAAGACCTACGACGCCACGATGGTGGAGAAGTTCGACAAGCTCATTGCGCCGAAGGGCTACCCCTGGAAGCTGCTCGACATCCTGCCCAAGAGCCTGAACGCCGGCGAGAATGCCGGTACGCTTACCGCCGAGGGTGCCCAGAAGCTCGACGTGAGCGGTCACCTGAAGCCCGGCTGCCCCGTCTGTCCTCCTGAGGGCGACGCCGGTACCGGTATGGTTGCCACCAACGCCGTGAAGCAGCGCACGGGTAATGTCAGCGCTGGCACGTCGTCATTCTCCATGATCGTGCTGGAGAAGCCGCTGTCGAAGCCCTACGAGATGATTGACATGGTGACCACGCCCGACGGCTCACTGGTGGCTATGGTACACTGCAACAACTGCACCAGCGACATCAATGCCTGGGTGGGACTGTTCAAGGAGTATCAGCAGCTGCTCGGCGTGCCTGTCGACATGAACGAGCTCTACGGCAAGCTGTTCAACAAGGCCCTGGAGGGTGACACCGACTGCGGCGGACTGATGGCTTTCAACTATGTCAGCGGCGAGCCTGTCACGGGACTGGCCGACGGTCGTCCGCTCTTCGTGCGCTCGGCTAACGACAAGTTCAACCTCGCCAACTTCATGCGTGCCAACCTCTACGGAACCATCGGCGTGCTGAAGATTGGCAACGACATCCTGTTCAAGGACGAGATGATCCGCGTGGACCGCATCACCGGCCACGGCGGCTACTTCAAGACGCCCGGCGTGGGCCAGCGCATGCTCGCCGCCGCCCTGAACAGCCCCATCAGCGTGATGGAGACCGCCGGCGAAGGTGGTGCCTGGGGTATCGCCCTGCTGGCTGGCTACCTCATCAACAAGAACGGCAAGAACCTCGCCGACTATCTGGAGGAAGTGGTCTTCGCCGGCAACACGGGTACCAGCATCGCCCCCACCGCCGAGGATGTCGCAGGCTTCGAGCGCTACATTGAAAACTACAAGAAATGTCTGCCTATTGAGCAGGCCGCTGTAGACAACAAGTAGTTTCGCCGCTGCGCAGACCCGGTCTTCTGGGAACGGATTATCCTAATCTGAATTATTCATCGGATACCGAGTCCTTTTTAAGAAACACTCATTACCGTGAATTAAACACGAATTGCTCATCTGTTTGATTTTGAATAATTCGTGTTTAATTCATGGCAATTTGTGTAAGAAAAGGAATCGTAAGCGTGATTAAGCTTAATTTCCATGAATAATTCTGACTAATTTGTCATAATTTAGGGTAATTCGTTTCTATTTTTGAGAAAAAAGCAGTACCTTTGCCGCGTTTTTCAAAGGAAATAGCACATTTTTATTATAAACCGCAAGAACAGACATGACATTAAGAATCGCTGTCCAATCAAAAGGACGACTCTTCGACGACACGATGCACCTGCTGACTGAAGCCGACATCAAGGTAGGAGGCAGCAAGCGCACACTGCTGGTAGCCGCCAAGGACTTCCCCCTGGAAGTGCTCTATCTGCGCGACGACGACATTCCGCAGAGCGTGGCCTCCGGCGTGGCCGACATCGGCGTGGTGGGAGAGAACGAGTTCGTAGAGCGCGGTGCCCAGGCCGACATCATCTCCCGGCTGGGCTTCAGCCAGTGCCGGCTGTCGCTGGCCATTCCCAAGGAGACCGACTACCAGGGGCTGTCGTGGTTTGAAGGCCGGAAGATTGCCACCTCCTACCCCGTCATCCTGAAGAAATTTCTCGACAGTCACGGCATCCACGCTGAAATACACGTCATCACAGGCAGTGTGGAAATCAGTCCGGGCATCGGTCTGGCCGACGCCATCTTCGACATCGTGTCGTCTGGCTCCACGCTGGTCAGCAACAACCTGCGCGAGGTAGAGGTGGTGATGCAGAGCGAGGCCCTGCTCATAGGCCATCCCGGCATGCCGCAGGAGAAACGCAACATCCTCCAGCAGATGCTGTTCCGCTTTGAGGCCGTGCGCCAGGCGGAAGACAAGAAATACGTACGCATGAACGCCCCGAAGGCCCGTCTGCAGGAGATCATCAATGTGCTGCCGGGACTGAAGAGCCCCACCGTCATCCCCCTGGCCGACGATGAGTGGTGCTCCGTACACACCGTGCTCGACGAGCACCGCTTCTGGGAGATTATCGGACAGCTGAAGGAGCTGGGCGCTCAGGGCATCCTGGTCACGCCCATCGAGAAAATGATTCTATAGGAGTTGGAATGAGAACAATACGTTTTCCCAAACGGGAGCAGTGGGCAGAGATTTGCCAACGCCCACACATAGACCACTCACAACTGCAACAGACGGTGAGCAGCGTGCTCGGCGATGTACGCCAACGCGGCGACGCTGCCGTGCTCGACTATGAGGAGCGCTTCGACCACGTGCGCCTCAGCTCGCTGGCTGTCAGTCAGGAGGAGATGGACGAGGCCGAACGGCTGGTCAGCCCGGAGCTGAAGGCAGCTATCCGCCTGGCCCACCAGAACATTTACACCTTCCACGAGGCACAGCGCTTCAGCGAAGTATGTGTGGAGACACAGCCCGGCGTGTTCTGCTGGCAGAAGAGCGTACCCATAGAGCGGGTCGGCCTCTACATCCCCGGCGGAACGGCTCCCCTCTTCTCAACCGTGCTGATGCTGGCCACCCCCGCCAAGATAGCCGGATGCCGCGACATCGTGCTCTGCACTCCACCGAACCGCGAGGGAAAGGTTAACCCCGCCATTCTCATGGCAGCCAGCGTGGCCGGCGTGAGCGCCATCTACAAGGCCGGCGGCGTACAGGCCATCGGAGCGATGGCCTACGGCACCGAGAGCGTTCCCAAGGTCTACAAAATCTTCGGCCCCGGCAACCAGTATGTCATGGCCGCCAAGCAGCAGGTGAGCCTGGGCGACGTAGCCATCGACATGCCCGCCGGCCCCAGCGAGGTTTGTGTGCTGGCCGACGATTCGGCCAATGCCGCCTTCGTGGCTGCCGACCTGCTCTCGCAGGCCGAGCATGGCATCGACTCGCAGGTGCTGCTCATCACCACCAGCGAGCAGCTGCTCAACGACGTGCAGGCCGAGACCGACCGCCAGCTGGCCCTTCTCCCCCGCCGCGACATCGCCGCAAAGGCGCTTGAGAACAGCCGCTACGTGCTCGTCGGTTCACCCGACGAGATGATGGCCCTCAGCAATGCCTACGCCCCCGAGCACCTCATCATCCAGACCCGCGACTACAAGCAGCTGGCCCAACAAGTGGTCAACGCCGGCAGCGTCTTCCTAGGCCCCTTCGCCTGCGAGAGTGCCGGCGACTATGCCAGCGGCACCAACCACACGCTGCCCACCCACGGCTATGCCACTGCCTACAGCGGTGTCAACCTCGACAGCTACTGCCGCAAGGTCACCTTCCAGCACCTCACCGCCGAGGGCGTGCGCCGCATCGGCCCTGCCGTGGAGCTGATGGCAGAGGCAGAGCAGCTCGACGCACACAAGAATGCCATGACCCTGCGCCTCAAGAGCTTGAGCTAGAATAAGCTGGAAAATCCGGAAAGTCCGGATATTCCGGAAAATCCGGAAATTCCGGAAAACCCGGAAAAAAAAAGAAAAAAGAATGAAACCCCTACAAGAACTCACCCGCCCCAACATCTGGAGTCTTGCACCTTATAGCTCCGCCCGCAACGAGTATTCGGGCCATGAGGCACATGTCTTCCTCGACGCCAACGAGAACCCTTTCGGCAACCCGCTGAACCGCTATCCCGACCCGCTGCAGCATGAGCTGAAGGAGCGACTCAGCCAGGTGAAAGGCGTGCCCGCCGACAGCATCTTCCTGGGCAACGGCAGCGACGAGGCCATCGACCTGCTCTACCGCTGCTTCTGCCAGCCCGGCATCGACAATGTGGTGGCCATCGAGCCCACCTACGGCATGTACCGTGTCAGTGCCGACATCAACGATGTGGAATACCGCCCCGTGCTGCTCGACGAGCGCTACCAGATTCAGGCCGCCAGCCTGCTCACTGCCTGCGACCAGCACACAAAGCTCATCTGGATTTGCAGCCCCAACAACCCCACGGGCAACAACATCGACCGTGAGGAGATGCTCAAGGTCATCGACCAGTTCCAGGGCATCGTCATAATAGACGAGGCATACAGCGACTTCTCCCGCCAGCGTCCGCTGCGCCTGGAACTGAGCCTGCATCCCAACCTCGTAGTGCTCAACACGCTCAGCAAGGCGTGGGCCTCGGCCGCCATCCGGCTGGGCATGGCCTTCGCCCATTCGGACATCATTGCCCTCTTCAACAAGGTGAAATATCCCTACAACGTGAACTATCTCACTCAGCAACAGGCCCTCCGCATACTCAGCAACCAGAGCGACGTGGAGCGGTGGGTGCGCCTCATACTCGAGGAGCGCAGCCGCATGATAGAGGCTTTCCGCCAGCTGCCAGTCTGTGAGCAGGTCTACCCCACCGACGCCAATTTCTTCCTGGCACGGGTCACCGACGCACAGGCCATCTACGACTATCTGGTGAGTCAGGGCATCATCGTGCGCAACCGCACGCGCGTACAATTATGCAACAACTGCCTGCGCATCACCATCGGCACCCGCACTGAGAACGGTGAACTGCTGGCAGCACTGCGGCAATACTAATAACGATACAGGGCTTCATGGTTTCGAGGTATCGAGAAACTATGAAGCCCTGTATGACACACCTGTATTTGGCCGTGCTGGCCTCCTGTATGGAGTTACGCAGGATATGGCTTCAACATGGGTTAATTGCCACAAAGGTAGCATTTATCGGCGTTTCAGAAGATTATATCCTGCAATTTGATTCATAGACGCCATTTTTCATCTGTTGAGCTGAATCAAGGGTGAATAAGCCCCTTTCAGCCTATATAAGAACTTTTTGGGGCCTGATAGCGAAATAATCTGCTATTTTCCTTTGTTAGTTGCCGAAATATTATTACTTTTGCAACGAATATCTTACTAAATCCTCCTAAAACTTTTCAAATATGATAGATATGGTAAAAAACGTTATCCTTTCCAAGGTTTTTGAACAAAGCAGACTACGGGCGGCATTAACGCTACTCGTGGCTATGATGACTGGGCAACTATTTGCTGATTCATGGGCATATACCTATCAGCCCGAGATGGGAACAGAATGGACCAGTACGGGGAGTGGTACGACCCAAAGTTTTCTTATTGACACCAATACACAGACGGTTACAAATACGCTAACGTACTATACCAATGGTATTATCAGAGCAACTGTCTGGGGACATGAAACTAACGGAACAATTACTTTCCGAATCAAGAAAGATGATGGCTCACAGTATTTTAATGCTAATCAATCTGGATACGCTTATGTACATGAGGTAGGTAATGATAAATTGTATTACAGGTATTTTTATATATCTGGCTCTACCACAGACCATGTCGACGTAGTTGCTCAAGTTGGTAACTTTAGCGGAACACGTACCTTCCGCATATTCATGATCAAGGAAGATGGCCAGAAGTTCTTTGGTGGAAGCATACAAATCACGGGTACTGGCACCTATGCTCCAACTGCGACAACTCATGCTGCCTCCAATATTACCACCACATCTGCTCAGCTTAACGGTAGTGTCAATGCCAACGGTGCAGAGACTACTTACTATTACCATTATGGTACAAGTAGAAGCTCTTTGAATAATAAAACGACATCAAGAACGATTAGCAAAACTTCTCATTCAGAGTATCCTCAGACGATTTCTAATCTATCGCCTGGCACCACATATTATTTCAGGATGTATGCCAGCAATTCGGAAGGAAGCAACTACGGTGATATTCTTAATTTTACGACAATAGCAGAGTCGAATTCTGCCCCATCAACACCTTCTTATACCAATCCATCCAAAGGGGCGACGGGCGTAAATAAAAATGTAACCTTCTCATGGACTTGCAGCGATCCAGACGGTGATGTTTTGACTTATTATCTGTATTGTGGGACATCAACCTCCAGTTGGTCCAAATATACGACTAAAAATAAGAGCTTTACGATCTCTCTTGCCGAAAACACCAAATACTACTGGAAGGTGGATGCATACGATGGAAAGAAGACAACATCTGGTCCTACTTGGTATTTTACCACTTCCAGTTCCACTAGTGGCGACACAGAGTTGGATCAAGCTGTCACCTACTTGTCTGGAAGGAATATTATTGAAGGCAGCACTCCAAGTGCAGCAAATACCAGCGAGCCGTTGCTGCGTCAACATTTAGCAAAGATGGCTTTCTATGGGGCATACGGCAGCGAGTCAGCAGTGCCGTCGACAGTCCCTTCGGACAACTACCCCAGCGTATACGATCTGAATGTCGGCACCTATTACTATCGTGCCGTAAAAGCCTTGCTCTATTTGGAGTATGGCGATGGTGTAACACCCTTCGACCGCAACCGCCTGACCTTCGATCCTACCGAGGAGATGGCACGCATCCATGTGCTGAAGGCGCTGATGGAGGCTTTCAATCAGCAGCCCGACATGTCCAACACGGCCTTGTCGTTCACCGACCTTTCGTCGTTAGATAGTCAGCCCCGCCTAAAGGGCTATCTGCGTAAAGCCGTCAGTCTGGGCATCGTCAGCACAACGAACACGACCTTCCGTCCTACGGAAATCTGTACACGTGGGGAGGCTATCCTCATGCTCTACCGACTCATGAACAAGGTAGGCATCCCTCAGCCAAAGGAGAACGACTACTTCCAGCCACTGAACACCACAATGAAGACCATCTCATTGGGAGCCACACTGCCGTTGGGCAATTTCCAGCACTATACGAAGACGAGTTTTACGCTCGATGGCGTGGTACCTCTCAACTTCTCACACGCGTACAATTCTTATAATACTACATTACCAGACATGTTCTTCGGCGAGAGCAGCTCTCGCGATGCATATCTTCCCCTGGCCGACGGATGGACCCACACCTACCATACGTTTATTACCAGCATCGACGACTATGTGATTGTCCACTGGGGTGGTGGCAGCATTGATGTCTACAAATACAATGGCTCAACCTATGAACCCGTGTCAATGGGTGTGTATGACAAGCTGAACGTCAGTAGCGGCACCCTGTCCATAAAGACCAAATCGCAAGTGACATATTATTTCGGAAAGAGTTATCGCGGTGTGGCATACTTGACAAAGATTGTCGACCGCAACAGTAACACCCTGACCGTCAGCTACGAGACGGGGCAGAATAGTGAGCCTCGCATCAGCACCGTCAGCGACGGCAATGGCCGTAATCTGACATTTAGCTATAAGGAAGGGACGAACCTTATACACAAAATTACTGACCCATTAGGGCGCAATATAGTTTTCGGCTATACTAAAAATAGCACAACTGGACGCTACCAGCTTTCTGGTTTTAAGGATGCAAAGCAAAATCAAACGCGATATTACTATGGGAACAGCTCCAAGTTTAGTACATCTAAACTGTTGACTCAGATAAAATTGCCTAACGGCAACATCATTAACAATACGTACAACCCCAGCAACTACCGTCTGACAGAGACAGAGAATGGCGATAGCAAGACAACCGTCAATGTCACTTCTAACTACGGCAGCTCTGTCTCCACAACTTCTGATGTCACGGTTAGCAATGCTAATGGCACGTCGACATACAACTACGCCTATAATGCCAACAACGTCATGACGAGCGTGAGTGGTCCGGAGTCCATGAATGTTACCATTAAGCCTTACGGTACTACTGGTATGCAACATTTGCCACAGAAGATAACGACAAACAGCATGAACATCAGCAATATCGACTACGATGATAAGGGAAATGTGATGCAGGTAGATGTGACGGGCGACGGCCAGACACTGACCACAAAGTACGAGTACAACAGCATGAACGACGTGACGAAGGTCACAGATCCCATGGGTTACGTGACGACCTACTCCTATACAAATGGCAACCTGACGAAAATCCAGTCACCTATCAGCAGCGTATATACCAGCATCTCACGAAACAGCAACGGTACCCCATCGAAGGTCACCGATGGAGAGGGTATTAGCGTGACCTACGGCTACGACGGCTATGGAAACATCAACAAATTGACATTGCCGGGCAGCCTCGTTACCGTGCCGAACTTTGATGCGGCCGGACGACTGAAGAGCATCAAGGATGCCTTAGGAAATGTCTACAGTTATGGCTATGACAATAACGACAACCTGACAAGTGAGACCGACCCGTCAAGCCATACGACAACCTACGACTACGACGCCAACGACAATCTGACCACCATCACCAATGCGAAGAGCAAGCAGACGACGCTAGAGTATGACTTCGACACCGACCGACTGACATCCGTCTCGTTCGAGGGTGCCACAAGACGCTATACCTATAATGAGGACGGTACGCTTGCATCGTTCAGGAAACCTGACGGCACACGGCTCAACTACCGATACGACGACCTGGGACGTGTGAAGAGTGACGGTATCAACAGCTACACCTACGACAACAAGCTGCGCCTAAAGTCTGTCTCTGGTAACGGTCGGACCATCTCTTTCGGATATGATGGGTTCAACCGTATCACGAGCGCCGGCGATGCCACTTACACCTACGACGACAACAGCAACGTGAAGAGCATCAACAACACGACATATGATTACGACAAGCTGAATCGTATGACAAAGGTGAAGTTCAACAGCAAGACCATCTATTATACCTATCGCAATGACAGTCAGCTGTCGAAGGTAGAATATCCGAATGGCATGATCACCACCTTCGGCTATGACTCTGCAGGCCACCTTACCAGCAAACAGACAAAGCTGGGCAGCAAGGTGATCGCAAGCTATAGTTACGTGCTCGACAAGTTGGGCAACATCACCAGTCAGACTGCCCAGGAGCCTTATGGCGACATTCTTCTGACAAATGAGAGCGTCAGCTACAGCTATAACAGTGCCAACCGCATCACGAAGGCGGGCGACATCAGTTTCTCGTTCGATGATAACGGTAACACGACTAAGGAACTGTTACTAAATTATTTTTACGTTTGTGGCTTGATGATATAGTTCCATTCTCCATGGAAACCTAACCTCTCAATGTTAATTGCGTCAAACTCTTCGTCTGTCACTTTTATCCCCGTTTGGTATTCCGTGTCATC
>JAILFU010000130.1 GCA_024697405.1 Prevotella sp. | reverse complement strand
CCTGACTGCGGTTCGATGATGTGGTTGCCAAAGGAGCGCAGCCGCTCCAGGTTTTGCTGCGTGGTGGGGTGGGCATACATGTCGAGGTCCATGGCGGGAGCGATGAACACTGGCGCCTTCATCGACAAGTAGGTGGTGATGAGCATGTTGTCGGCTACGCCGTTGGCCATCTTTCCCAGTGTCGCTGCTGTGCAGGGCGCTATCAGCATGGCGTCAGCCCAAAGTCCCAGTGCCACATGCGAATGCCATGTGCCGTCGCGTTGGGAGAAGAAATCGCTGATGACTGGCTTCTGCGTCAGGGCCGACAGCGTGATGGGCGTAATGAACTCCTTGCCGGCAGGCGTGATGACCACCTGCACCTCAGCCCCACGCTTCACCAGCTCGCGGATGATGAGGCACGACTTGTAGGCAGCTATCGAGCCTGTGATGCCCAGCACGATTTTCTTTCCCTTCAGCATACTATTTATTCATCTGTGCCTCACGCAGCTTGATGCGTGTCAGCACCTGCTTGGTGTTGTAGGTAAAGTCGCTGCCCATAATCCAGGAGTAGTAGCCCGGATCCAGTTTCAGCGTTTCTGCCACGGTCCTTCCCTTGTGCTTGCCGAAGTTGAAGTACTCGGTCATCACGGGCTGGCCTTCCTCGCCAAGAATTGTATTGCCCTTGGCATCCTTGGCCTCTCCCCATACGATGCGTCCGGCAAAGTCTACATTGTTATTAACGCGGGAGAATTCTGCCAGCATCGGAACATTGTTCTGAAGGGTGCGGCCCTCAGGGTCTTCGCCCAGCTCCCGCTGGTGTTCCTCCGTGTAGTAGTCGAGCTCGGCTTGCAGCACTCGCCAAGTGGCCTCGGTATCTTCGTCGGCGCGGTGGGCGGTAAAGTCCTCTTCCATCTTGCGTCCACAGTAGAACTTATAGGCGGCTGCCAGATTGCGGCGCTCCATCTTGTGGAAAATGGTCTGTGCGTCAATGCAGTGGCATCGGGAGAAGTCGAAGTCTATGCCGGCGCGGAGAAATTCCTCAGCCATCAGGGGAATGTCGAAATGGTTGCTGTTAAAGCCAGCAAAGTCGCAGCCCTTGAACATGTCGTTCAGCTTCTGCGCCAGCTGCTTGAAAGTAGGTGCTCCCTTCACGTCCTCATTCGAGATGCCCGTCAGCTGTGTAATCTCCGGCTTTATGGGGCACTCCGGATTAATGAGGAAGTTTCCTCGCTCCTCTATGCCTGATGGAAATACTTTGATGAACGACAGCTGGATGATGCGGTCTTTCACCAGGTCAAGTCCCGTCGTCTCCAGGTCGAAGATGACCAGCGGTTTTATCAGTTTTAGTTTCATCAACACTCAACTCTCAGTTCTCAACTCTCAGTTCTCAACTCTCAGTTCTCAACGCTAGTCGTTGATGAGCATGGGCATCATCAGCATCAGCACGTCCTGGTCGGTAGGCTGCTCCAAGGGCAGCACAAGCCCGGCGCGGCTGGGGTCGGCCAGCTGGATGACGACCTCCTGACAGTCGAAGTTGCTCAGAATCTCTATGAACGACGACCCCTTGAAGCCGATGCTCATCGGCATGCCGTTGTAGTCGCACGACATGCGCTCGGTGGCTGTCTTGGAGAAGTCGTAGTCCTCGGCGTCGAGCTGCAGGGTGCCGTTCTCCACATGGAAGCGGATGAGGTTGCTTGAATCGTTGGAGAAAGGCTGCACGCGGCGCAGTGCCGACAGCAGTCCCTGACGGTCTACGGTAAGCTGGTTGGGATTGCTCGGAGGAATCACAGAGTTGTAGTTGGGATAGCGGCCCTCAATGAGGCGGCAGGTGATGTTGCCCTCTTCAAAGTTGATTTCGGCATTGCGCTCGTCGAAGCGTATCACCACGTCGCCGCCCTGCTTGCCCAGCACGTTCTTCAGCAGTCCTGCAGGCTTCTTGGGAAGGATGAACGAGGCGGGCTGTTCGCTCCTGATATTTAATATCTTATTGCGCACGAGCTTGTGGCCGTCGCTGGCCACCAGAGCCAGGTAGTCGGGAGTAAGGTCGAAATAGATGCCGTTCATCACTGGCCGTAGCTCATCCTGTGCCGTGGCGAATAAACTGCGGTTTACGTTATCGGCCAGCACCTGAGCGGGGATGATGATAGTGGTGGCACTTTCGCTGGTCTGTTGGGGCTGAGGAAATTCCTCGGCATTCTCCACGGGCAGACTGAACATACCGTTCTGATAGCTGATTCTTGCTATCCGGCTCACCTCGTCCACGTCGAAGGTGATAGGCTGTTCGGATATGCCTTTCACTGCCTCCAGAAGGTCGTGGTTGCCCACGCAGAAACTGCCGTTGACATCGCTTTCGTTCAGTTCCAGCGCAGTCCTCATCATGACTTCGCTGTCGCTGGCTGCCAGATGAAGACGCCCGTCGTTCACCTCGAAAAGGAAGTCGCCCAGGATGGGCAGTGAATTCTTGCTATTAATAACTCTCGACAGCGCGCTTAGGCGGTTGCCGAGTTCAGTGCTTGATACGGAAAATCTCATATACTATTTTACTTTTAACTATTAACTTTCTCGCGTTTCGGACTACAAAAATACAAAAAATCTGCGTCTGCTGCAAAATATTTGGCAAAAAATTATGCGTTTCAAACTATTTTTAGTAATTTCGCATGCGATTTTACAAATACAAACTCATAATATAATAAAAACAGTATGGATTTAACAGGAAAAGTGATTGCCATTTTAGAGGCAAGAGGGGGTGTGTCACAGCGCACAGGTAATTCATGGATGCTTCAGGAGTACGTCATTGAGGTGCCAGGTAACTTTCCCCGAAAAATGATGTTCAGCATCTTCGGCGAAGACCGCATCAAGCAATTCAACATTCAGGCGGGTGAGGAAATCACCGTGCAGTTTGACATTGAGGCCCGCGAATTCAACGGCCGCTGGTATAACGATATTCGTGCCTACAACATAATTCGTGGGCAGATAGCCCAGTCGGTGCCTGCTGCCGCAACCATTGGTGCCGCCCCTGTTGCTGGAGCCGCTCCTGCCGCCACTGGCAGTCCGTTCCCCCCGCAGCAACCCGCTGCCGAGGGCGCTCCTTTCCCCCCTGCACAGGAGCCGGCAGCCGAAGGAGCCGCCGACGATCTGCCGTTCTGATTTCGTTGGAAATACTTGCTCTACTGGCCCCCTGCATAAGGGGGCTAGTTTTATACAAGTCGTTTGTGACGGAAGAACCACCATGCGGCGGCAGCTGTGCCTACGCTGATGACGAGGGCGAGGATGAATCCGAAAGGCTTCTCCTCCATGCCGTTGACCAGGTTCATGCCGAAGAGGGAGGCTATGAGCGTGGGGAACATCATGATGATGGTGACGGAGGTCAGCGTACGCATGACGGTGTTCATATTGTTGTTGATGATGCTGCTGTAGGTATCCATCGTCGACTCCAGAATGTCGGAGTAGATGGCGGTGGTCTCACGAGCCTGCGTCATCTCAATGTTTACGTCCTCGATGAGGTCGGCATCCAGCTCATCAATCTGCAGTTTGAATTTCAGCTTCGAGAGCAGCGTCTCGTTGCCTCGGATAGAAGTCTGGAAATAGGTGAGCGAATCCTGCAGGCGTGAGAGGCCGATAAGGCTCTCGTTGTTCACGTCGCGGTCTAGGTTGCGCTTGGCCTTGTCGATGAGCGAGTTAATCTGCTTCAGCCGTTTCAGATACCACACCGCCGAGCTGTAGAACAGGCGGAAAATCATGTCCACATAGTCCGTAAAGCCCACGCCGCGCTTCTGTTGGTAGGAAACGAAGTCAATCATCATGTTCGTCTCGTAGTAACATACGGTGATGGTGACGTCGCGCTTGTGGATAATGCCCAGGGGCACGGTGGTATAGGGCGTGCGCGAGCGTACCTCTCTTACATAGGGTATGCGCAGGATGATGAGCATCCAGCCGTCGTCGTACTCATAGCGGGCTCGCTCGTCGGTATCGCTGATGTCGGTGATGAAGTAGTCGGGTATGCCAAACTGCTTCTCCAGCTGGTGCTGGTCATCCTCAGTGGGGCAGGTGACCTGTATCCAGCTGTTGGGCTGCCAATCCTCAAGTTGGGTCAGCCCACCTTGGAAATTCCAAAATGTTTTCATTGCGTTGCTAATCCTTTCTAATTACTAATTATGAATTAATAATTAATCTCCAGGCAAGAGGATTAGCGTTCTTGCCTGCTGTTCCTCCCGCCTCAACGTTTAAAATAATCCGCCGGGTAATCGTCCATATTATTTTGCTTATTTGGTTATTTCAAGTGCAAAGGTACGAAAAACTGTGAGAAAAAAGAAAAGGATGGTGCTTAAAAGTTGTTAAAGCGTGGAATTCTTGTTAAACGAACACTATAATACAGCGTCAGAAATTGTGAAAGCCACAAAACATGTTACTTCCAATGCAGAAACTCCGCAGATATGTTTTTCTTATGTTGATATTCCTTCTGGGTGTGCTCCATGCAGCAGCCCAGGGGGGATTGTTATCTGGTCGAATTATTGACGGCGAGAGCCGTGAGGCACTGCCCAGAGCCACCGTACAATTATATAAGATAGGTAATGCAGACACCACTTTCGTCAGCGGAACCTATACCGACACCCGTGGCGCCTTCGCACTGAACGGGGTGGGGCAGGGCAGCTATTTAGTGAAGGCCACCTTCCTGGGCTATAAGCAATTGCAACGCTCGGTGAACAAGACGAACAGCCGGGCTTTGGCCTTGGGCGACATGGTGATGGATGTCGATGCCGTGCAACTGAATGAGGCTGTCATTACGGCGAACATTCCGAAGATGGTCATCAAGGACGACACCGTGGTCTACAACGCCGATGCCTTCCGAGTGCCGGAAGGCTCTGTCATCGAGGCACTGGTGGAGATGCTCCCTGGTGCTAAGATTGACGACGACGGAAAAATCTCTATCAACGGCAAGGAGGTGAGGAAGTTCAAGATGGACGGGCGCGACTTCATGACGGGCAACAACGATGCCGTGATGAAGAACCTGCCCTCCTACGTCATAGACAAGGTGAAGGCCTACGACGAGAAGAGCGACCTGAGCCGCATGACGGGCGTGGACGACGGCAACGACGACTTCGTGCTGGAGTTCACCACCAAGCGCAGTGCCCGCAACGGCATACAGGCCAACCCCGACCTAGGCTACGGCACCGACCACCGCTATGGCGTCCGTCTGACGGCCATGAAGCCTTTCGGCGCCGTGCGCTACACCTTCATGGGCAATGCCAACAACGTGAACGACCGCAACTTCTCCGGGCGCGGAGGACGAGGACGAGGCAATGGCAACGGCCAGCGCGAGACGAAGACAGGAGCGCTGGATGCCAGCTATGAGAACGGACAGAAGCTGAAGATGAGCGGTCGCGTGACCTGGACTCGCAACGATGCCGACAACTGGAACCGTACGGGCAGCGAGAATTTCGTGAACACGCGTGGCGGTGCCTTCTCGAACAGCATCAACCAGAGCTATTCACGCAACAACAGCTGGACGGGCAACATGAACCTGCAGTGGCAGATAGACTCAGTGACCAACCTCTCGTTCCGTCCGAATGTGACCCTCAGCAACAACGACAGCCGTTCGTTCAACACCAATGCCTCGTTCAATGCCAACCCCTTCGACTATGTCACTGATGCCCTGAGCGCGGAAAGCCTGCGCTATATGGACGAGCAGGGACTCATCGTCAACGATCGGCAGGGCAAGTCGCTCGGCTACGGGGAGAACAAGAACCTCAGCTCGCAGGTGCAGATTTACCGCCGCTTCGGTTCCAAAGGGCGCAACATTGCCATCAGCGGAAACATCAACTATAGCGACGGCAACAACCGCAATGCCAATTTGTCGGCCGTGCATCTCTACCAGACGAGGGACCGCTTCGACAATGACTCCACCTATCAGACCAACCGCTACACGCTGTCGGACAATAATAACTTCAACTACTCCATCGGTGCCACCTATACTGAGCCCCTCTATACCTTCAAGCCGAAACCCGAACCCGAGGACACCACGCAGCGGGC
Organism: Prevotella sp.; assembly: GCA_024697405.1. Classification (GTDB taxonomy): domain Bacteria; phylum Bacteroidota; class Bacteroidia; order Bacteroidales; family Bacteroidaceae; genus Prevotella. The sequence continues at coordinate 1,882 of JAILFU010000130.1, read as the reverse complement.
TCGCGGGCCTTTCGGCAACAGAAACCGCCAGCGCTCGTTTGGCGCACAGGGCATTTTCCTACAGGTGAACTACCGCTTTAATCACAGCCACCAGAAGAACGACCCCTCGACCTATGACTTCCCCGACTATACCGATGAGCAGTTTGCTGAAGTCATCAACGACTACCGTGAGTGGACACGCCTCTTCGGCTATTTGGACAACCCCTACGAGATGTATCTCAGCAACAGCCTGAGCCGCTATTCCGAGCGCACGGAGGACGGGCACAACGTAGACTTGCAGTTGCGTATGGTGCGTGAGAAGCTCAACATGAACGTCGGCGTGCAGCTGCAGCCCCAGCGCTCCCACTACATACAGCAGTATCTTGGCGTGCCGGTGGACACGGTGCGGACGGTCACCAACATGTCGCCCACGCTGAACATGCGCTACCGCTTCAACCAGCAGACCAACTTGCAGGTGACACTGCGCGGTCAGACGCAGCAGCCCAACATCACCCAGCTGCTCGACATCTACGACGACACCAACCCGCTGAACATTTCGATGGGTAATCCCGGCCTGAAGCCCTCGTTCACCACGAATGTGAACATGAACTTCCAGAAGCAGCGTGCCCCCAAGCTGGTGGAGGATAGCCTGGGCTTCCAGATTCCCAAGGCCCAGCGCCACTGGAGTTTCAGTATGAACGGTAGCCTGCGCCGCACCAGCAACTCTATTGGCAATGTCGTCACCTATAATGAGACCACCGGCGGACGCATCTCGCGTCCCGAGAACATCAACGGCAACTGGAGTGCCAATCTGGGCGGCTCGTTCAACATCGGCCTGGACACGCTGAACCGCTGGGATGTAAGTGGTGGCATCAACGGCAGCTACAACCATCAGATTGGCTATGTGAACCTGAACCGTACAGCCATCCCCGACCGTAACGTGACCCATACCTACAACTTCTCGCCCGACGTGTCGCTCAGCTTCCGCAACCTGTGGTTCAATTTCTCGCTGAATGCAAGGCTCACCTACGCCCGCACGGAGAACCGCTTGCAGGCATCACGCAACCTGACCACCTATAACTTCAACTATGGCGGCAACACACGCCTGGACCTGAATCAGCTTCATGGCCGTTCGTCGACCACCTCTTGGTGGCCGGTACTGTCTACCGATTTCCATGTTTACAGCAAGCGCGGCTATAGCGACGAGACGCTGAACACCAATGAGCTGATTTGGAATGCCCAGTTGAGCTATAGCTTCCTGCGGGGAAAGAAGCTCACCATCATGCTGCAGTGGTATGACATCCTGCACGAGCAGACAAACTTCAGCCGTACCGTCAATGCCAACGGCTGGCGTGACCAGGAGGTGAACTCCATCACAAGCTATGCCATGCTGCACGTCAGTTACCGCCTGAACCTCTTTGGTGGCAATAACAACCGTGAGAGAGGGCGTGGCGGATTCGGCAACGGCGAATCCTTCGAAGGCCGTCCGGAAGGTGGCCCCCGTGGTGGAGGCCGTGGCGGCTTCGGCGGCGGAGGCGGCCGTGGCGGCTTCGGTGGAAGACGCTAATCTTCTCCGGCGGTAGCCACTCCCCTCCCCTCAAGGGGAGGGGTAGGGGTGGGGTCTCTAACTATTTCCGCCGAGAAAACACAGACGATAATAGATTCGTTGAGGATATTACAGACCCCACCCCTACCCCTCCCCTTGAAGGGAGGGGAGCGCCATCCGGAAAAACAAATTCAGGTCAACTGCTATATTGTTGCCTTAAATTAACAGGTGTTTCAGGTAATCATATCTTTCACCTTTCATCTTTCACCTTTCATCTTTCACTTTGGCAACAATTTAGCAGTTGACCCTGAATTAACTGACCATAATTAGCTTCTCCGCATGGCGCTCCCCTCCCCT